>JACQMZ010000099.1 GCA_016203345.1 Candidatus Woesearchaeota archaeon
ATATAACATCGAAATTCTTATATACCTGAACGCCCCTGACACTCATGATGAAGCGCAAAGTCATCCAACTGGCAGGCAAAACACTCGTAGTCTCCCTGCCCAGCAAATGGGCACGACAACAGAACATCACCAAAGGACAAGAAGTGGAAGTCACGTGCGACATCAACGGACTCCACATCACGCCAGACAGCCGACCCCAATGGAAAAAACACACACTGGACGTTCGCCCTCACGATGACGCCACCATCAAAAGCGCGCTCTCAGTCCTTCACAAGGCAGGCGCAGACGAAATTGAAGTATTTTACCATCCAGAACAGCAAAAAACCATCCACGAACGCGTACGGACCAACCTGATGGGATTTGAAGTCGTCCAACAAAGCCCCCAACGCATGCTCATCCAAAACGTCACCGGAGACGCTGACCAAAGTTTTGACGCGCTCATGAGGCGCGTCTTCCTCGTCACCCTCGAACTTGCCACAGGAGTCGAACACGCGCTCCACACGCAAACAAGCGCGGCAGAATTCCTCAGCCTCGAAGAAACCAACAATAAACTCACCAATTACTGCCATAGGCTCTTGATTAAAAAACAAGCCGAGCACAGCATATTCACCTACACCATCCTCTGGCTTCAAGAAAAAATAGCAGATGACTACAAAACCATCATCCATCTCATGGAAAACAAACAATCCAGCCACTCAGCACAGAAATCAGCAACACACCTCACCTCTGCTCTTCGTGCGTATTATGAAGCAGTCTACTCACCCGACCTTTCAACCATATCGCGTGCGCGCAAACACATCGAATCCATCGACATCAGCGTCAAAGACGACATTACAGCAGCCTTCTGCTCTGTCAAACAACACCTGCTCGACGGCATTGGCTCTCTAACAGCACTCGCGCTCTCTCAAGCCCCTGCGTAACGCGCAGGAATTTTTCGCTGGCCCTACCATATTCTGCCGGATACGACCGCTCAACCTCTCTCACTGCCCACAACGCGCTCTCCACATAACTCTCGCAAAACCCAGGATCAGTCCCTCGAACGTGCCAATACAACCCATTCACTGCCGCAAGCGGCACTGCACACAAATACGACAGCAACGGCGGCATCACGCCGCTCGCCTGCTTATACGTCGCCAACACATCCAGCCGCTCCACCTTTGAATGAAAACGCTGTCTGTGCTCCAACAATTTCGCAAGATCCAACACACGATGATTTGGCGGACGTGACTTATGATCAAGAACAGTCACCACATCTGACAACTGATACTGGTCACCATGACTGTCACGGTCGGCGCACACATCCTGACCAACAAACTGCCACAAAACATCCCAGCCAGCAGAAAACTCACCAGACACCTCAAGCGGAAGCCTTTCCAGACGCTGAGACAACTCACACCTGTAGTCACGCGAGCCTTGCTGCTGAACACGTGCATGAATAGTACCCAACACCCGAGCCACACGATAAACATCCTCCACCCTGTCTGACTTAGACAACAACCTTCCCTTGTCAAACCTATACGCGCTACATGCCTCCTCTCCTACAACCATTGGCGGAAAAAACAAGTCAGGCACGCGAGCATCGCTGTCCAGCACAGAACCCACCCTCTGCCGCACACACTCCTCCCGCATCAGAATGTCCAGCGTTCCAAAAATATACAAAAATTCTTGTCCCAGAAACTTATGCTTTTCTGGATCAATCCGACGCGCCCGACGAGAACTCCCCAGAGGAGACACGCCCTCCAGCAAAGCGCGCAACGCAGCATACTTGAATGCTGAAGACGAATGCGGAGAACTCACACCCTGATGCACAAGCGCTGACAATAATGCAAGCGCGGCGCCCTGTTCTGGGTGTTTCTTCTCCAGCGCATACGCAATCCACAACGCAAGATCAGCATTGCCCTCCACCGCGGACGCCACTGCCAGATTCGTCTCAGACGCATCGGACGCAAATCGATGAACCGGAATACCTGCAGCATACAACGCAGACAACCAGCGATGACGAAACACATAAACACTGTTCATGACTCGTCCAGCAACGTCAATCTGCCTTCCCTGCTCGTTCAACACCTGACCAAGCGCGAGCAACGCGTCATCAGCCGCACCCCTGCGCGAGTGAATCAACGCTTCTCTGGTCGCCCACGCAGACTTCACCACCGGATCTGTCTCGCCCTGCATAGTCGAACGCACTACAGAAAGCGCTCGCTCATCTGACCACGCGGCACCATACTTCATCGCGTTCCAAACATGGCTATACGTACGTTCATCAACAGCAAGAGACGCCAGCACTCCTGCCATGTACACTGCCGACGCAGCAGACACAGACAGACACGCATGCAAAGAAGCAGTAGCGACAGGAAAATGCTCATACCCGTACGAAAAATTCGACGCGAAATATCCTGCCACTGACACGCCTGCTACCGCAGACAACAACGGCGCAGACTTCTGCATCCCGATCGCGAGCGGCGAAGACACCGTGTACTGCCGCGCACGGCCAGCCAACGACAACAACACCTTCCACCCCACGAAAGCGGATGCGGCAGTCAGTGGCATGGTCTCCTGATCCACCACCTGCCAACTCGCGCCATACACCATGCCAGCAACAGACGCCACAATATTTTGCCAACCACCAAACAACACATCACGCGCCACACCAGCCACCGCATACGCCGCCACAGACGACACAAACACATCTGAAAACCCGCCATCAGAGCCAACACCATACGCCGCTGTCACAAACGCCGCCGCTACAGGCGACAACACTGTCTTCAGCACACCCCTCCACCTGCGTGGCTTCGCACGCTCCCTTTCAGACTCGCGCAACAATTCTTCCAAAGACATACGCGCGCATCAAACCGCTTGCTTTTAAAACGTGATGCCCTCACACGCCTTTGTGAACGAAACGCACATTGCACTCGCACTGCTCGCCATATTCTTCATTCTGTCAGCTACGGCGATCTCACAAAAATCCCTTACAGTCGACGAGCTCGTCCACATCCCCGCAGGGTATTCGTACGTGCGGACTCTGGACTTTCGCCTAAACCCGGAACACCCACCGCTCATGAAAATCCTCGCAGGAGTATTCCTGCTCCCGCTAAATCCCAACCTTCCCACTGAACACTGGTCATGGGCGGCAGAAAATCAACAAGAATTCGGCCGCGCGTTTTTTTTCGAAGCAAACAAGGAGAAACACGACACCTTACTCTTTCTTGCCAGACTGCCAATGATTCTTGTCGGCATGCTCCTCGGATGGGTCGTCTACAGGTGGAGCACCGACCTTTTTGGCGCACGCGCAGGACTGGCTTCCCTTGCGTTGTACACGCTCTCCCCAAATTTCCTTGCACACTCAGCGCTTGTGGCAACTGACGCAGGAGTATCAACATTCCTAACCCTCAGCACCTATCTTGTCTGGAAATGGCTCAAGCACCCAGCTCATGACTGGAAAACCCTTTCCGCCATCGGCGCAATCATCGGCCTCACCTTAGGAGCGAAATTCACAGGAGTATACGTCATACCCATTATCAGCATCCTTGTCCTGCTCAACATCCTCCTCACTCGGCAACGCAACTTCTCTACGATCGCTCGTACATCGCTCTCACTGTGCCTCATGCTCATTGCCGCCATGATAACCGTCAGCGCCCTCTACGCATTCCACGACGCGCCAACATACATCAAAGGACTCCTCCGCGTATCAGGAGAATCCACAGAAGGACGCAACAGCTTCCTCTACGGCGAGTACGGCCACGGCTGGTGGTACTACTTCCCGCTTGCATTTGTCGTCAAAATGCCCATCCCCACCATGATCATTTTTGCGCTTGCCATCGTCACGCTAGCCCGTGTGAAAAAAGACCAACTATTTGACTACGCCTGCCTTCTACTCCCTGCACTAATTTTGTTTACAGCATTCATGCTCAACAAGATAAACATTGGCTTCAGGCACGTGCTCCCCTCGCTTCCTTTCCTCTTTGTCCTGGCTGGCACCGTGGCAAAACAACGAATTATTGTGCAGAAAAAAAACATCGCGCCAATCATCACAGGCATACTCATCACTTGGCTTGCCGTCGAGACAGTCGCCATCTATCCTGATTTCCTTGCCTATTTCAACCAGTTCGCCGGCGGACCAGACAACGGCTACAACTACCTTATGGACTCCAACATCGACTGGGGCCAAGACCTCAAAGGACTCAAGCAATGGATGAGCAGGCACAACGTCGACAAAGTAACACTCGGCTATTTCGGACAAGACGACCCAAACTTCAGAAAAATCGCCCATGACAGCCTCAAATGCTACCAAACAACTGGCACACTTGCCGTCAGCGTCAACATCCTCAACGGCTTCCGATTAGAAGACAGGGCGTGCACAGAATGGCTGCGCAAACTACAACCTGTAGACAACATCGGACACTCCATCCTCATCTACAACATCCAAGATGCGCCCGAAAAGGAACAAGGCATTCAAGACTATTGCGCAAAAGGATGCCGAGTCAGATGCGAAAAACAAAACAAGACCGCCACTGTTGCAACAATCATTCAAAAAAAATGCGTGTGTCAATGTACGTGAAAATTCTGAGTTCGGCGCTGCGCGCCTCACTCATGAATTTTCAGGTGAAAAAAATATGGTAGGAAAAACTACGGTGGCGATGGCTACGTGCGTTCTACCCCGTACATATCTCAAGCCGCAACGTGATGTCAAACCCGGGCCGCACAGGAACAGGATGCACTTTGGCTTCACGGTCAGTCCTGCACTTCCCGCCAGAAAACGCTATTTTTTCCACTTCAGGCGAACCATTCACAGAAAACCGGTAAGACTTGCGCCACGCGAGCAACGTATCATCAAGAATTTGCTTGATCTGCGACTGTGCGAACTCACAACTCTTGCCACCCGGACACTCCACAATACCGCCAGTCAACGCGCAGTCCTGCAACAATTCCTTCACAGTCCTTTCCTGACACGGCGTGTTCGTACTTAACAACGTGTTCAAAAAATTCGCCGCAAGCGTACTCTCCTTCACGCGCGCAGCAGTATCACCCGCAGGCCTCTTCAACACAAACGTCACTGCAAACAACATACCCAAACCAATCAGAATCACGACAATAGCCAAACCCATGATTTCCATCTGAGCGATTTTCCCGAGTTCGCGCTTCGCGCTCACACGGGAAAATCGGGTGATTCGCGATTTGGTGTGGTGTATGGGCGCCCTAGCAAGATCATTATTCCACATAATGCTTTACCTCAATCACGCCAAACGCATAACTCTTCGTGGTCGCATTATACAATAGGATTGGGCTTTGGGTTGCGATCCTGTCCCTCCCAGGCAACGGGTTTGCATACAACACGTGCTCTGACTTTTCAGGATACACCGTGCTAATCATCACTTCCGAATATCCAAACACAGGAAAATAATCCTGCAACACCGTCTCCTGCTTCAACAACTCAGAAAACAAGCCCACCTTGTACACGTCAAAACAATTCTCCTTCTGAATGCTCACAAAACTACAGTCTAACTCAGGAAGATACAACGCGCGCTGAACAAGCTGCAAACTCTCCTGCTCAGCAGACTCCCGCAACTGACGCTTAAAACTCCCCTTCTGAAGCTGGAAATAAAACGCGGCACCAGCCACCAACAGGAAAAAAAACACGATCAACACACCAATCGTTTCAAACATCTGCACCTGAGATTTTCTCGAGGATTTTCTCGAGTTCGCTCGCTTCGCTCGCTCACACGAGAAAATCTGGTTCAACATCGCTCATCACCTCAGATACCTGCTACGGGTTGTATGAATATAAAAAACTGCGCTTTACAACTTTTCTTGAGTGAGGACCGCAGTCCGAACTCAGAAAAGTTCCGGACAACTCTGCAAAATAAGGTTTTGGTTCTGCTGGTTCAATTGCTGAGCATTTAATTCCAAACCCGCCAGATCAGGAAAAATAGCAGTACTCTTCTCCGCCGCACCAGACCGCAACTGGTCAATCGCATCCGTGACATACACACAGTCGCTCCTATTCTGCCTCGGCATTTCATTACCCACCGCCACTGCCCGACGAGCATAGATATCCGCCACGTGAGCCAACTTCGCCAACGAATGAGACACGCCACACTGGTACAACTGCGGATCAGTCGAAAACAACGCAGCGTACATGCCTGCATCACCCGCATAACTCGCCTTCTGACTCTCGAACGCATCCCCTTCCCGTGTGAAAAACTTCAACTGGCGAGTACGGCTGTCAATAACCACACCTGAAACCTCAATCCTTTTGAAACTCGCATCCAAGTCAAGCGTGGACTCGTCACGAGGGTTCACTGCCAGAAAAACCACGCGCGTACGCCCCTCAAGCCTCTTCGTCGGCAAATCATTAATCGAAATGAACTCGGTCTGCAAGGCAGCAGGAAGGTCGCGTGACAACTGCGCCTGCAACTGGCGCGAATGCTGGTTCGCCCCACTCGGATCCGTGACCAACAAATACTTATCGCTTGGCTGGCCGAGGTAAAGGAAATTCGTGACTCGAAACGGAACCTTCCAGTCCAACGCCCACACCACAGCCGCCTCATCAGCAAGAGTCTCTGGCGCGAAAATAATTTTGTCCTTAAACGGCGTCGGCTTCTCCTTCACCACAAAATTACAATCACACGTCTCCGTACAATCAAACGCCACCCCGCCACGCGGAATAGACAACACCTGCGCAACACCCTTCGCGGCAATCGCCGCACTGAACACCGTATCAAGATCACGCGACAACTGAACAGCCAAACGCTCAGAAGACAACGTCTGCTGTTTAGTCACGATCGTAAAGAAAAACGCGAGAATAACACCACCAGCAATCAAAATAAACACCCAATTAAACTGAATCTCGATTCCCCGCTTCATAAAACACTTGGTGATTCTGCAGTATATGAATTTTGCGAGTTCGCTACGCTCACTCCGCAAAATTCAGGTGAAACAACGTGGTGGACATCACTACTACGGTTCTGCCACACAACTACGGTTCTACGACGCCTGCATCCCAGAGGTTTTGGAACACCTGCCGCAAATTCGCGGCAAACCGTTCATTCTCCACAAAAATAACACCACCATACTGCGTGGCATCCTGATGGACCAGCTTGACAAGCACCTTTTTCCCGTCAACAATATCACAGCGGACAAAATCAGTATCCAAACGCCGCACCTGAAAACCATCAGGACTCTGACTACAAAGCTCTGCAAGAATCGGCGGAAGCGTGCAGTTTACCGGATAAATACACCTGAAAACAACACCCCGACTCACTGCCCTGACAATTTCCTTTTCCCAAACAGTCTTACTCCCACGATTCGAGTGCGGCTTATGATGAATGTTCAAAATCTGGCAAACCTCCTTCTGCGCTTCAACAAACGATCGCAACTGAATCGCCTTATTATCATCAGACGTGCTGCCCAACTCAAAAAAATGAGACGACGCTGACCGCGCAGCATCTGCCTGAACCGCATGCTCGCGAATCACGGCAAACACTTCCTCATCTGCCCTCTGCTTTTCAGCCAACAACTTACCCAACACCACAGACACGTTCTGCACCTTGACAACAACAGGACGGTCAACAGACACCTCAACCACTCCATTCCTCTGCAGGCCTTTAACAACACTATAGACTTTGCCTGGAGGAATGTGAGCACGACGAGACAACTCCTTTACCGTCAACGCGTCACGCAATAACGCAGCCAACGCCCTACTTTCATACAAGCTCAAACCCATCTGTTGAAGTTCTTTAATCATTTCACCCTCTGCAGGTGTGAATTCTTAGGAATTGTATATATACCTATGGCTACGGGGAAATATGGTTATGGCTGAAGAATTTGTTAATTATCTGGCACAAGAAATTCTTCAACAAATATTTGACCAAGCAAACAGAAATTCTATCGGCACACGCACAGAATCCATCGACGGCCACACCTCAACTTTCAAACGATCGTCCATTGGCATGGTTGTCACTCAGACCCTCAACAAAGAAACACGACTTACTCCACACGGAGAGCCGATCCTCGTCTACGACCCAGGATGGGTGAATGATGCATGATGGCAAACTACCAATTTTGGATAGACTACATCAGCAAGAAGCGTCTTGACGAGCTTTCTCCTGGAAAGAAAAACAAGCCCTACTTTCACTTATCACATACGGACGGCATACTCAAACCTGACCAATGGGATCCCCGCGAGCCTGACTGCGTGCGATATATTTCTATTGCCTGCTGCAGGACAACACAAGACCTGAGCAAGCAAGTGAGAGTGCACCTGAACAAAGAAGAATGGCGCATACATTACTGGGCGCTAACGTACTCGCCAGAGGCAGCAAAAAAACTGAAGCTCCCCACGCCTGACCTTGAAAGAATCATCTCAACGCACAACAAAAGACTCAAAGAGTTTCTAGAAGTACGATACTGACAGAATAATCAGTCAAAAGAAATATCATTCAGAATAAATGCCCATACTACTGCGCTCGCTCTGCAACGGTAACCTTCGCTTTGTCCCCTAAGCCTTCCAGTTGCATGGTCACGCTGCCCTGAATGTTTTCGAAACACAAGAACCCCCGACCCTCAGGGCCAAATACTTCAATGTCCTTGATGAACAACGGAAACGGCTGTTTGCTGATAGGCAGGAGAAAAATGTTTTCAGAACCTGCACGCCACGCGTTAAACAACAACGGGTGCTTTGCCTGCAACTGGCCAGGCTCAACAGGATCAACCAGGCACAACGTGTGAAACCCGCTCGGCACGCTCAGCTTGAA
>JACQMZ010000109.1 GCA_016203345.1 Candidatus Woesearchaeota archaeon
AGCCGTCATTTGAGCCAGACACTACTTCTTCCCCTGCTCTTTTTTTTCCTCGTCTTTCTTGCAGTGAACACCGTCAAGAAAGGTCTCACGATCAGCCACCCTGTGCTCATATTGTGGGCAGTCGGACATGTAGTGACGCTTCTCATGACTGCCAATGCAGACAAAAGATACTTGATTCCCCTCCTGCCACTCGTATTTGCGTTCGGAACACGACAAACAGCGCCATACCTTGAAGAAAAACGCGCACGCACAATACTCATCTGGGTGATGATAATATGGCACGCAGTATTTCTCTCCAGACAAGCGCTGTCTGCATTCTCCCCAGAGGTGTGGACGTTCATCCTCCACATCGCCATTTATGGATTGATTGTTTACGTCCTCAGCGGAGTCTTGCGGCGAACACTCAAGGCAATCACTGGCACGCTCTTTCTGCTTCTCATACTTTCATCTGCCATAATCCAGCTCAGCATGACGTACTCCTTCTTTGTCTACCAGTACGACTGGACAACCACACCAAATGATGCAGTTGAATACCTTGCAAAACACGCTTCCGCCAACGCAACAGTGCTGACAAACAAACGAAACTCCCTCACCACACCAGACGAGCACTGGTTCACGGCATTCCGAAGGCCTGACCTGAAAACAGAGTACAATGCGGAAGCAGGCAACAAGACAGGCATCCTCTGGTCCACGCCAACAAGCAAACTTGAAACAGACGAAACAGGCGCGCTTGCGAAAATACTTGAATTGACACCCATCGCGACGTTCGGAGAACGACACAAAAAATATCCGCTCATGAAAATCTCCAGCTCAACTGAAAAAAGATGGCAACAGTTTTTTGATACGGGGACACTGTTCATGATCGAAGAAAGCACGGCATACAAAGTTATTCTATACAAAGAAGAGTGAATGAGGTTGATGTTCAGAAGTTTCACAGAGTTTAATACTGCTTATCAAATAGAAATTGATCTGTGCAGTGTGGGGAGACTCAAGCCGTCTCCCCACGCCCTTCTGCTCATGCTGCGAGCCACTCACAGGGGGTCGCCGCAAGACAGAATATCCTGATGAGCGGCGACCAACAGCAAAATGTACGCAGCGAACGCGGGGGTTATAGGGGGCAGCGTGCAGCCCCCTATGCACCACCACACGTTGAACACATCATTTCTCCTATACATTCACCACCTTAAACAGCACGCCTGCATAAAGCTTAAAAACAACCCAGCACGCGAACATTCATGCCCACTGCGTTCATCACAGGCATTACCGGACAAGACGGAAGCTGGCTTGCAGACTTCCTGCTCTCAAAAGGGTATAAAGTCTATGGAATGTACGTGTCCAGCACACGATTTGACGACGTGCACCCTGCACGTTACTTTGAAAACATTACACATCTGAACGGCAGACAAAACTTCCACCTCCTCCCAGGAAACCTGCTTGACATGCGCTCCATCGAACTCGCGCTTCAAGAAGCCCAGCCGGATGAAATATACAATCTGGCAGCACAGTCACAAGTGCATAAATCAACCAAAGAACCAGAATTGACATTTAACGTAAACTCGTACGGGGTGGACCGCCTGCTGAGAATGGCAAAAAAAGTTGTGCCTGGCGCCCGCATTTATCAGGCCAGCACCAGCGAAATGTTCGGCAACGCACCAGCACCACAAGACGAGAACACTCCATTCGTGCCAGTCAGCCCCTACGGCGAGGCAAAACTTGACGCACACGAACACATCACACGCCACCGCCACGAAGGAAACTTCAGCGTGGGCGGCATACTCTTTAACCACGAAAGCGAACGCCGCGGGCGCGCATTTGTCACGCGCAAAATCACTCACGGACTTGCAGGCATCAAACTCGGACACGACAAAGAACTAAGACTTGGCAATCTTGACGCCAAACGAGACTGGGGGTACGCGCCAGACTATGTCCGCGCCATGTGGCTAATGCTACAACAAAAGGAACCAAACGATTACGTCATCTCCACAGGAGAAACGCACACAGTGCGGGAATTTGTCGAAGCAGCAGCACACGCTCTCGACATGACCATCGAATGGAGCGGCGCAGGAGTTGATGAAAAAGGAATCTGGAACGGAAAAGAAATCATTGTTGTTGACAAGCAATTCTACCGCCCTAACGAAATTCACACCCTTAGCGGGAACAGCGCCAAAGCACAACGCGAGCTCAAGTGGAAACCCGAAGTCACGTTCCAACAACTTGTAAAACGCATGGCACAGCATGATCTCACCATGCGGCAGACAAATGGATGAATACACCAAACACATACGGGAAGCGCCCTGGTTCAATGAAGCAGTGGCAATCGCCCGCAGTATCAGCCAAGACCCACTCTACTTAATCGGCGGCGCCGTGTATCGAACACTCATCAGCGCCTACTACAACCGCGCCATACCCTTTGCAGACTTAGACTTTCTCGTTGGAAAACGCGCGAAAAGCTTTACACTTCCTCCCCACATGAAATGCCACGTCACAGATTACGACGGCATACCCGCATGGACAGCTGGCGAACACGACGGCGTACTCAAAATCACCGCACCACACCTCCGCATTGACATTCTCAGCATGGACAACCTTCCTCACCCAAAGACACTCGCCAACTACCTCTACAACGTACCGTTCACCATTCAATCCATAGCGTACGAAATTGACGTAGACAAGCTCTGGGGCGAAACAGGAATACGCGCCATACTTGACAAATCCGTGGGCATCAACAATGAAGAAGCAGTGAGGAAACTCGCAGAAGCAAATAAAGTAAATGTTGAACAACTCCTCTGGCGCAAAGCAGCAGAACTTGGATTTGAAGCAGTACTTCCTTTCGAAGGACGCACCAGTTACTTTCATTGAAAAGATGCCTTCACTGATTTATCTTTACAAAACTTTTGCTGTGAGCCGAAAGGCGAACTGCAAAAGTTTGCGATACCTTTTAAAACAAAAGTGGCCGCCGAATGCGCATGGTATTGGTAACTGTGTCCATCGTGTCATACAATTCACCCACTCTAGGCGCCTGTCTGGAAACACTTTCACGCGTGACGAAAGACATTCCCCACGAAGTCATAGTCGTTGACAACAACTCCAAACGGCACAACCCTTGCGACATCCAGAACAACCAC
>JACQMZ010000108.1 GCA_016203345.1 Candidatus Woesearchaeota archaeon
AAGCAGATTCTGATTTTGACCAGATGTAGGATGTAACAAGGGCAACGAATGAAAGCATGAAAACAAATCCTTCCACTGGCTTGCTGAGTTTGACCATCAAGGGAACATTCATGCCAGCAACGTGAAAGCTCCATGCCGACACTACAGGCGTTTTAGTAATTTTAATGCTCACAACCAATCACCATATAACCTTGCTTAATAACTTTCACCCGAATCTCTGAACGAGGCCGCAGGCCGAGTTCGAGATTCTGTTCACTTCAAAAATTTCGGATTCGGGTCATCAAAACTCGTCTGGTTCGGAAACTGGTTGAACAACATCATGCCTGCAGGATAACTCGCAGAATGAAACAGTATGACTTTGCGTTTTTTGTCTTTCAGCAGCCATGACTTGACGACTTCGTAATCTTTCTTTGAGTAAATTCGTGTGGCAAGCACGTTTGCGTTGATCTTTTCTGCAAGAGCTGTTGCGAGATGTTGTTGTTCATTTGGGTGAAAGTCAGTCATGGTAAAGTACGTGACGTTGAGTGGCACTGCTTTGGAGATCGTTTCGAAATAATGCGCAGGAGTCTGGTAATACCAAATGGCGTACGGGTAATTCGTGGCGTTCACCACAAGAATTCTGTCGCTTTTCGTCAAAGTGACCGGGCGGCCTCCAACAGAGAGTTCTCCGTTCACCCAGTTGAATGGAGGGCTACCGACAAGGCGGAGGTTATGTCCGATAGCCAAATACACAAACTTGTCAGGATAACAAATCACCTTAATGCCTTTGCCACTCAAATACGCAGCCGCGGTTACTTTTCCCGGATGATCGCAATCGCTCAAGACGATGTCTGCATTCTCGCTCACGGCTTGGTCTACAAGCATGTTGACGCCGTGCGTGTCGACCAGAACAGCAATGTCGTGCCGCAAAAACCTCGTCGTGGGATACATGATCTTGTCCAACGGCACTTCAAACCTGAACACTCCTGCCTCATCTGACGCATACCAGTGTCCGTCCTTTTCGACCGCAAGCGTATTCACTGCAGGAAGCACTGTTACATTGACGAAAGACAAGATGTTCAGCATCCGTCCCCCTTCATGCCAATTGACGTCAAGGAACAGATCACTTTCGTTGTACACAAGCCTTTCTGACATGACGTTCAACAAGCCAGGACCTGAAGGAGACTGGTTTAACTGCCTGCCCAGCCAATCACGCGTACCACGGTCCACCTGAGTCACGATGCGTGATCCTGGCGGGATCTCAATTCTTGTACGGCCAATTTCCACACCCCTTGCCTGCTTCGGAAGAACCGGCTGTATAACTGCAGGTTCAATAACGAGTGTTGGCTCTCTCCCTTCGGCGAGTGCCTTGTACACATCTGCTCTCCACGAGTGATTCAATGAGTTCCACACCTGCGCAGCTTTCGTCAGCCAAACTTTTTTTGTACGCCCGCAACCAACTGCCGCACTTGTTTCGTACACCAAGGCCAGTTCCCACGGGGTGCGGGGTGTTGCACTGTCGAAAAACTGCAACGAATCGCACATCATTGACTTATTCTTCATAACCCTGCCAACAGCAAGCAAAATATCTCCTCGCGCAAAGTCCGAAATATTTCTGTCCTTCTGGTCCAAAAGATCTGCCGCCCACTCCTCGACGTTCAAGCCTGCTGCATGGGGCACAAGCAAGAAGTCCTTCTCGCGCGCCGCATGATCAACTCGCCGCAGCATACGGAGAACTGTGGCATTCAACTCACCAACGTATGTGTATCCTTCCTTGCGAACCGAGTCAAATATGATGGTGGGCGCAGACGTGACATTATACTGCGCAACCAACAACTTCACCAAAGGCTCGTCGCTATAGTCCTTGTCAAGAGAAGTCACGGCAACCTGCGAATATTCCTTGCTCAAGTCTTCAAGCACAAACCCCTGACGCTCACTGACTTTGTCATCAATTTCATAAAAAAACAAGACAGGAACATAGGGGGTATCGCACTTGTCAGACAATTCTTTGAGAATGGAATAAAATTTTATTTGCAACAGGAAATACTTTCGCTTTAAATAATCATAATCCGTCTTTCTAAACCAGCTGAAACTACTGTAACTCGATAAATCGCTACCCACACGCCGTATTTCCTTTTTCAGGTCTTCGATCCTCTTGTCCATTGCAGCACACACGCTCCCTCCTGTCAGCTCAACAAAAGATTGTTCAAGCCTATACGCCGCCGTGTCCAGCTCATGATGAGTCAACACCTCTTCGATCTGGTCGATGCGGAAAAAGTCAAGGTAATAATTCAGCAGAATGCCGATTATGAAAATCAAAAGTGTCAAAACAAAACTCGTCTGCACTGCCGTTCGAAAATGTTGGTGCGTCATGAAAGGTAAGGTTCCAGGGTGCGCGCGTCCGCAAGGCCATCAAACTTCTTCTCATAGTCAAGCACTATGCTTGGCGTAGTGGTGATGTTGTAGTATTCCTCGATAAACCGCAATTCAGACGAGTAATTATATTCGATAGCAAATACATTCAACGCATTGTACGGAACAAGCGAATCGAGAATTTTTCCCTGCTCAGTCGACGCATTATCCCCTTGCGCAAAGTAAAACAACACAACATGCGCGTCCATGTTGCAGTTCTTTCTGAGCTTGAGGTGCAGGACGTATGTCTGCAATTGCATCAGGTGAAATTTTCTTTTGAGGAACCTGTATTGCGTGTCACCCAGATCTTCCCGTGCAGTTGGTCCACCCAACAACTTCCCCAATTCGTACAAGTCAGTGGAGAGCGTGGTGAGACGGGATGTGGCAAGCCCGCAATTCACGTCCAAACCCTCCAGAAGCTCTTGCTCCAACAGGTAGCTCTCTGTTGCCAATTCGCTCTTTTTGAGAAACTCAGTCACTTGGTCAAACTGCCTGGTGCGGTACGCGCCGCCAAACAACGTGCCAAACACAAACGCCAGCCCTATCAGAAGAATCGTTATCACATACGCCTGCTTGTTCATAACATGTAGTCGTGGCAGACGTTATTTAAATGTTCAGAATTTTCCGAACTCTGCGCATATGCGCCTCGTTCAGGAAAATTCATCGCCACCTGCGTTTCATGTGAAACGTTTCCTGGACAAGAGCATGAATCCAGTGCAGGCTCGTGAGATACGGAAACACCATAAAGTACAGCCAGATGAAAAAAATGGATGGCCGCAACCGCTCCTCGAACTGCCTAAATGCAAGGACGAGGACGTACAAGCCGACCAAGGTAGACATGACGATCGGCAACGTGATCTGCACGTTTTGCGCGAGCACAAGCTCTTTAAGAGAAGGGAAATCCAGCACATGGTTCACAAAGTAGCCGTCAATCACGACGCTTCTGTACACAAATTCAGCCGCATCTGAAATCGTGCCGTACGTCACCAGGATAATGGTGGCGAGCAACAGAACCACAGACAAGAGGTTCACCGGGAGCTGAAACAAGCCAAAACTGCCATACTTCCTGTTCAACAGCAAATTCTTGAATTTCACGTGATTGTACAAAAATCCGCGATACCACCGCACACGCTGGCGCCACAACGTCGCAAATGAATTCGGCACAGTGGTGTACGTGATCGCGTTGTGCACCATAATCACTCGATGTCCATGTGCACGCAAACGCATCGCAACCTCCAGATCCTCTGTGTGCCCATTGTCTTCGCTAAACCCCTGAATTCCTTTCAGAACCGATGTATTAAACAGGCAAAACCCGCCGTGAGTCAAAAAAAGCGTGTCGGCAACGCCCATGAGCCGCCTGAAAAGATTGCTCAGCATGTACTCCACGTGCTGCACGCGTTCATACACGCTTTCAGGATGATCAACTTTTACCACAGAAATCGCAGCTGCCGAGCGCGACGACTGCATCACAGACACCAGTTCAGCAAGTGCATTTGGCGTCACTCGCGTGTCAGCATCCAGCACTGCAAAATATTCAGTTTCTGCCCTTGCCAAAGCAGTGTTGATTGCGGCGGCTTTGCCCTGATTTTTCTGCCTCACCAACACCACGTTTTGCATCCTGTGTTCTGCAATATATCGCGAGCAGATTTCAGCGGTTTTATCCGTACTGCCGTCATCAACAACCACCACACGAATCCTGCCTTGCGTGTAAGCCAACGCGCGCAACGAATGCAGTGTTTTCGCAATCGTGTTCTCCTCATTAAATGCAGGAATGCCAATGGTCACGGGAACAAAACGCGCCTTGCGCCGTCCTGGCTCGCTGACATGCAAGTAGTTTACCCAAACCAAGGACAACCACAAAAACACAAATGAGATAATCCATAAAATGTACTGTATCATGGCCTGACCGCGTATAACGCATACCCTTTCCGGTGTCCAAGGCTTTTAAAGCTTTCGCCGTTTGCCATCAACTGCGCAAAGCGCGGGTGGTTCTCTGCCATTTCAGGAGTGAGCAGAACGTGGGTTGCACCCAGTGCGCGCAATGCTTCTCTTATTTCAGGGATTTCAACGGCTGTCAATGCACGGTCCACGAGCGTTTTGACTCGACTGCCATGTGCATAGCGCGATTCCAGCGGATCAATTACCGCCCTGGCACCGGCATATTCCAGCAAAAACCCGGTATCAGACGTTGAAAATACTACAGCGGACGGGGCGCTGCCGCCAATCATGAAAAGCGAATTATCAGGCTTCATGCGCGATCCATCCACAAACAAGAAGACCGGTTGCACAAGCACTCCTGCCGCGACGATCACGGTAAACACCGGCTTTAACCGGCGCAGGACAAACTTCATCGTTATCAACGCATGCACGGTGTGAGCAGCCAGAAAAACAACAAAGAAATTCGAGAACGGAAGCAAACGATTATCATACAACGACCACGCAAAAAACAGCAAACAACAAACGTACAGGGAGTACTGCTTGCTCTTATACCGCCAGATGAACAACACCCCCATCGCGGCCAGAACAAGCATGAACGCGCTCATGCCCACACCTCCAAACTCCGCAATCACCGGTGACAAGTCGCTTGGTGACTGGTAAAAAAGAAGGACAGGCAGGTTCACGCCCAGCAAAAGGCTAATGAGGAAAAAGAATACGCCGGTAAGCTCCTGACCCTTAGCCCGCGACAGAAACACCAAACCCGCAAGCGCAAGAATATTTTCATTCGCGCCCTGCAACGACAACAACACAAACGCAAGAGACGACACTCTTGTCCACTCCCTGATAAACGCCCATATTCCTATCAGCAATAACAGAACAGACCATGCGGCAGGACCAGGACTTGCCACGCCCATCAACACCGGCATTGAAACAACATACAACCCCATAAAATATCCATGAAGATGTGCGGAGATTCCACGCACAATGCGTGACAGCACGATGACAGATGCGACTGTGAGCGCCGCAGACAAAACCATCATTGCCCACACGTCCCCTGTCAGAAACCCAACTGCGGCCAACAACGCGTGATAAGGCGTTAACACGACGAGGCGACCGCCACTCACCGTGAAATCCTCAACTACAAATCCCTGCCTCCACCATTCCTGCGCCACACGCATGTGAAAGTAAGGAGTGTTTCCCACCAGGACTGGCTCTTCTGCAATCAGCCTGATCGCAGGCAGTATGAGCACCAGCACCACGGCCGCCACAGCGAACTTCACAACACCACCTTGCACAACGGAGACTTCGCCACCACCGTTGCGTCAGACGCGTACGCCACGCTAAAACACCTACCCGGAACATATCGCGGCAGAGGCACAAACGATGGCACATACATGACTCCCGCACCATACCTTTCCATCAACGCCACTGCCTCAATTTCAAAAGGGGTTGTAAACATCCCGCTCACGTCAGTAAACCTTACTTGCGCATCAGGCGTTAACGAGTAAAACGTGTCCAGCACGACTTTCCTGCCTGTCGCATACGCCAAAAACTCTCCCCTCACTGGAGGCGACACCACAGTCACGTTTGCATCCGTCACGTCACGAATCCACGACGCGACATCCAGCTCTCCCCTGCTCGGCGCCCTGCGAAGAGCATTCTGCACACTCACTGCAGACTGCAACACATTTGTTGACAGCAAAAACAGTATGAGACACGTGTGAATGATCCATGCGTGCTGTGCAATCCTTGTCTGCCTCACGTACCGCGTGAAACGCGCATAGCCTGCACCAAACAAAAGAACTGCTGGAAGAACAAAAAACAACATGCCCAAACGCGCAGGAACAAATCCGCCCCACAACAACACAGACGCGGCTGCCAACAAACCTATCGCGTAGTGCAGGCGAGTTTTCTTTTCATAAAACAACGTCTGGTACACGGTCGTCAGAGCCACACCGATCGTCACAATACCGATGCTTGTAATAGCGTCCAGAATGGACAACGGCGGAAACAACGTTGCAGCCACCTGCTCAGGCACGCTCGCTGACAACAGCGCTATGCCAAACTCCCGCAACAACTTCCTATACGCCACGACACTCGCAGTCATCACAAAAAAAACAGAAAACAAACCAAGCTCCAATTCCTCCCTCTCCAACACGCGTTCGGACAGCTTTAACAGAATGGTCACGCCAACACCAAGAACAAGAACAATAACTGAGGGGTGCGTCACTGCCAGCAAGCCCAGCGTGGCAACAAACATCAACCCCCACCACCCTCTGCCACCATTTGCCAAACAAACGTGAAGCACGCATGCTCCTATCAGCACAAGCACAAGCGGTGAAATGCTATTAAACAAGCCCACAACCTCCGGAAGAGTCACCAACACTATAGTCGCCAGCAACGCCGCCTGAGGATTTCTTCCCACGCGCAAAGCAAGCCAGAAAAACGCTATTGCCAACACACCAGCGAGCACGTTTGGAACAACTTTGCCAGCAGTTTCCAATGGCAGGAATAAAGCCACACCTGCCAAAACGTAGTCAAACAAAGACACCACTACAGACCGTCTTGGCACAAGCGAGTCCTGCGTGATCGGCAGGCCAGTCTCCAAAATGTGCTGGGCATTCCGCAACCGAACATACGCGGCATCATCGCTAAAGCCAGGAACAGACAATGCAAGATAACTCTGGACAACAGATACAAAAACAGCAAACAGAACAGCTGCAATCCAGTACTTTCTCATGAACATGCATAATGTGCAAGATTTATAAAGTAATTCCTGTTTTGCTCACGTATTGCCAACCCTTTATTCCTGCTTGGAGTGAAGGACAGCCGCATGAGGCAATAAACACTGCGGAGAATTTTCGAATTCGCGCATTAGCGCTCATTCAGAAAATTCACGGGAGAACAAACATGACTGAACAACAACTTTTAGTAGCACAAGACACGTATCTAAAATCCGGAATACACATCGGTACAAAGTTTCGAACCAAATACATGGAACAGTTCATTTACAAAACACGACCGGACGGATTGTCTGTGCTGAACTTGCAGAAAATTGACGAACGCATACGCTTGGCAGCAAACCTGTTAAGCCAATTCGCATCCAAAGACGTTCTCATAGTCTCCCGAAGGGAAAATGGCTGGAAAGCCGTGCGGGCATACGGCAAGCACACAGGAACAAAAGTCTTCGCAGGACGCTACCCGCCAGGCATCCTCACAAACCCACAACTGGACAGCTACATGGAAACCAAAATCATCCTCGTCACTGACGCGTGGCCAGACCGCAACGCAGTCCTTGACGCACAGCAAATCGGGCTTCCAGTCATCGCGCTGTGCGACACAAACACCGAGTCAAACATGATAGACCTTGTCGTACCGTGCAACAACAAAGGCAAAAAGTCACTCGGACTGCTGTTTTACATCCTCGCACGAGAATACCTGCGAATCAGAGGACAACTCGCCAAAGACGAAGAGCCGAAGTTCACTCTCGAAGAATTTACGGAAGAATAAATTAGGCCTTATAGAGAGCTTTGAATAACCCGTTAGTACGTGTTTAGCTTCTATCTTCGTTCGCTCACCGTAAGGTCTTTCGAGAACACGAATTCTCGAAAACCACCATACCCAT
>JACQMZ010000100.1 GCA_016203345.1 Candidatus Woesearchaeota archaeon
AGTTTTTTCTTTCTTTTTTCTATACTTTATTATAATGCCTTTTACTGCATACTGCAATGACCTTTCCCAAGATCAACGTGCCCCTTTGGAACTCCTTGTGTGAACGTTTCGTATCCCTCACGCACGGCGCTTTAAACACTCTTGAAAAAACAGGAGCAGGCATCTTCGCATCAGGATTACTTCCTGACACGTGCACACTCACTTGCATGAAAGAATGTGTCTACGCTCTCCCGCCCCATACGATTCACGCATGCGAGCACAACACCAGACACCTCACCATCCCCCTCTACAAAGAAGGAATAAAAATCGGATACTTGGTGTTATCATATCCTGGCGAAATCACTGTCGCACACCAAACCCTTACCACCACACTCGCCGGCCTCCTGCAAGACGTGTGCATCCAGGACGACAAAGACGCACTCTTCGCCGCCCTAAAGCACAGCGCAACATTCCTCCCCACCATCCTCCACGCAAACACCATCTCCGCAGTCTGCAAAAGCGCAGTCAACTACCTCGTCCACGCCCTCTCACTTGCCAACTGCATGATCATCACGCCAACAGAACGCATACGATACAACAACACCAGCCACCTCGAACCCATGATTACCAGTGTCGAGCAACGCGCATACGCTCACGTCTGCCAGTCAAAAACGCCGTTCCTTATACAACACCCTGCCAAAGACGTGCTCACGGCAGACATTCCCAACATCAGCCAACACCCACACTCTCTTGCGGCAATCCCCCTGATCCACGACCGCACATTCCACGGGTGTCTCCTCTCTGCATACGACACACCCCTCAACACAGACCTCCTCTGCACCCTTGCGCAACATTTGTCCCTTGCACTCCACGTTGCCCGCCAATACACCACTGCAACAGACAAAGCACAGACAGACCCCCTGACCAGCCTTGCCAACAGATCAGCGTTAATGGAAGCGCTCACGACTGCCCTGCCTGACGCCAAACTCAACAACCAGCCAACCAGCCTCGCAATAATAGACATCGACGACTTCAAACTCTACAATGACGCCAACGGACACCTTCAAGGAGACCAGTTGCTATGCGGGCTTGCACGCCTCATGCAAGACACCATGCAAACAAAGCACGTCTACCGCTTCGGAGGCGAAGAATTTGTCCTCCTCTTCCCGCGCACCAGCCAACACCAAGCACACGACACCTGCCTCAAACTCCTCGACACCACCAGAACACAACTCGGCATCACGATCAGCATCGGCATCGCGACCTGCCAAAACAGCTCACTCGGCGCACGCGAACTCATCAGCGAAGCAGACAAAGCACTCTACCGCGCCAAAAACACAGGAAAAAACAAAATTGTTCACGCACTCATCGTTGACAGAAACCTCGGAGTCATCGATGTAGACATGGCGGGCAGCATGGGGAAATATTCGTGAGTGGTGTGCGCAGTTCTCACTTGATGCTCAGAACATGGCTGTAAACCGTTTGAAGGGTTTCTTTTCCAAAACGCTGAATTTCCTCAATAAGGGAAGAACCTTTTGGCACCATTGCCTCATGTCCTGGAACTGCATCAAGTCGTGCTGAACTAATGAGCTTAATGCCATATTCAGGAGGCAAACCTACGCTCGTCAGGTACAGCCACACAATATTAGGGAAGCGGTTTTGTCCAGCTGAACAATGCACGTACACTTTTGAGTCTGTGTCGCTGTGAAGCATTCTATGAAGTTCAGATATGGCGCTCTTTGCTGTGGGCTACCAATCGTTACGACAGCAAGTCCTGACAATCCTTCATCAAAATCCTTGGCCATAATCTATTTCCCGCTCACGATCTCAATCACGTCCCGATGCTTCAGGAGATGATCCCGCCCCACTGAACGCTTGCTCCTCACATCAATCGCGCGAATAAAATGCTTGCCCAAATCAGTATGAAGCTTGTACGCGAAATCCAGCGCAGTTGAAAGCGGCTTGACCAGAAAACAATCAGGCAACACATTTCCGTGCTGGTCTGCAAGCTTTGTCACACCCCCGGGAAACACGGCAATAAAACGAAGCAAGTCAAACACTGCAGCGTCCAACGCTTGCTGGACTCCAGTTGATCCGCAAGACTCAAGAATGTTTTTCTTGATGAACTCAAGGGCGCGAGCCTGTTTTTCACTAAGCTGTCCCTTTATGGCAAATGTTGAATTGCCCGGCACGTAATCGATCAGTCCTGCCTTTGACGCCTCGCGCAACGCAAGCTCTGATTCTGACGAAGCAGGAATAAACGTGTAGTCTGGGAATTCCTTTTTGAGCCGTTCAAAATTTTCCATACCGTGAGGCAAATCAATTTTGTTTGCCACAACCACCATCGGCTTAGTTGCCTTGCGAAGAAAACGCGCGATCTGGTGCAAGCTCTCCTCCTCCCAGTAGGCAGGCTGCTGCGGGTCCACTTTCGCGTCTGCCAGCGCCTTTTGCACAAGCTCTTCAGACACATTCAGACCTGACAGCTGTTTTCCCAACACTTTCGCAGGATCCTGCTTTTCCT
Source organism: Candidatus Woesearchaeota archaeon (assembly GCA_016203345.1). GTDB lineage: Archaea > Nanobdellota > Nanobdellia > Woesearchaeales > ARS49 > JACQIC01. The sequence continues at coordinate 2,501 of JACQMZ010000100.1, forward strand.
GCTGCATCTGCCGCGCAAGCTTATCCCAACCCTTCTTAATCACAGACAAAAACCACATGTCAATCTCAAACTCCAAAAACTTCACGTCAAACGCAGGATCATAACTCCCAGGCGGCACAGACTCGCCCTTCTCATTCGTCGCACCCGCAATATCCACCACGTGCAACAACGCATCTGCCTGCCGCAAGTCATCCAAAAACTGGTTGCCCATCCCCTTCCCCTCATGCGCGCCAGGAACAAGGCCAGCCACGTCAAGCAATTCAACAGGCACAAAACGAACACCACTCGCGCAATACCCAAACCGCGGATTGCACTGCACGCCAAACTCCTTGTCCACGCACTGCACGCGCACAAACGCCATCGCCTTGTTCGGCTCAATCGTGGTGAAAGGATACGCCGCTATCGCCACGTTCGCCAACGTAAGAGCCTTGAAAAAAGTAGACTTGCCAACAGATGGTTTGCCGACAACACCGATGAGCATACGCACAGGAACAGAAGGGATCTTTTAAAGCTTCTCGAATTTTCCGAGTTCGCGCTCTGAGCGCTCACTCAGGAAAATTCGGGTTAAACGGACAACTTACGGGAATACTACGGTCTACACCTAACACTTCTTCGTCCCTTGCCACACGGTCCATGTTCCATTTGGCCTGCAATAAATCTTCTGCGCAAAACAGTCCTTGCCCTTGCCGACGCGCACTTCCACCAACGCATTCTCAGAATGACACCTGTTGATGTTTACGCCCTTCACGTCACGCTTGCCGGTGATTCGTTCGACACGCTGTGAGTCTTTGTAGCGGTCCTCATACCAGCACATCGGCGCACGACACTGCACCTTTGTCAATGGCTTGTCGGGCACAATAATCGCCTTCATGACTTCCTTGCCATCAATCAACTGGCGCGACAGCTTCACGTTCTTCGACGGCGCACCCATGTGAATGCCTGTGACAAACTGTCCTGAAACACCGTCATCCACGAGACGGTCGACATCAGAATACAGCGCAAAAAGAGCGATCAAGCCAAACACTGCGATGCCGCCGAACAATTTCACTGAGGACATACACGCTATTATGAAGAACAGGTATAAATGGTTTACTCAGAATTTCCGAGCTCACCTCCTTCGGCGACTCGCATTGGAAATTCTGTGAAAATGTGTACTGACTTGTCGTCTAATGGCGAATCACGCCATATGTGGTTGAGAATTAATGCGATTTGCTATACTTGTTCGAAATTATCCATAGAGAGTCATCTATTAGTCATACTGGAGTGCTCCGGCACATCCTCATCAGCTGTGTTTACTGCATACACCGCCCCAAATAAAGCAAGACAAGAGTCCAACAGGCCTGCAGCGATAAAACCTTTTGTCCGTCTGGACTGCGTCCGCACCATACGCGGAAGCCTGTGCGATTCCTGCAAGCCAACAAGATCCCTAAAAGCATCGAGAGAATAACCCATAATTGGGCCGCTGAAGACTGACAAGCCCATGGCGCCCAATGTTCCATATATTGTCTCTTCCAAACTACCTCCTGCTGCGGCATAAAAAAAAGGACTTACCGCGCCTGCAAAACACACAGCATAACCCGTGTCGTGAATTTGCTGTGACAGCTCTGAGCACTTCTGATCAATGCCAAAATACGCTCTCGACACATCCCTTCCCTTCGCATAAAGCCAACCAAGCCCGGCAAAACTCGTCACTGTGGCAATTCCACGAGTCCGCAAAGACACGTTCTCAGGAATTTTCATAACCAAAACCTCCATAGCGGCATAGATTGGATGAGAAGCTGCCAGCAGTGCAGTTGTATCCACAACGTGCTGTTTCAACAACGAATAGAGAGACATGAAGGCATGAATGAGAACGCCAATAAAAAGGTAGTGCTAGATTTTGTCAGGAAGAAAACCTGCCCTCGACACGCGCACCTTGCGATGTTCCGTATAATGTTGAGTCATCTGTTTTTTCCAACGCTCAAACAAGGCATACGTGATTGCCCGATTGCGGTCTGCTATGCTCAACAAGTCACACGCCCATTCATACATTCGAATAAACACGCGATAATTGCGGCCCTTCGTATGCTTGTCAACGTAAGATTTTGTGCGCATGATATGTTCTACAGGATAACTTTCAACATACACCACATCATTTGTGTCCACAAGGTCATTCAATTTTTCCAGAGGCAATCGCACACCATCTCCCAACATGCATCCAGGCAACTGCCTGTTCTCAAACTTTAACACTCCTAACCCTATCGTGAAAAACATCAGTCTTCCAATGTAGTAGTTTCCATGTACATTGGAAAAGCTCAAGCTCTCATCGTAAAACGCTTCCGCCTTTCGCGGCTGAGTTATTTTTGACAGTGCGTCCACGTTCCTTTTGAACTCAGCCATCCAGCTCTTATTGAAGTCCACCCGCGTCACATACTGCTTGTCCAAGAACTCTCCGCCTCCCTCACTGAGCAGCTCAAACAAAGAAGCGTACAAAAATGTCAAGGCAGGATTCTCCAGCTTCTCACCTAAAGACTCCAAACGCGCCTTCACTTTCGCTTCATGCTCAAACACCCCTCTCACGTTTTCAACATGATGCTGGCCCAATTCGTGCACGAAATACTTGTACACAGTCGGATAATCATATCGCTTCAGGAAAAAAAATGGCGCAACCATGCGC
>JACQMZ010000101.1 GCA_016203345.1 Candidatus Woesearchaeota archaeon
CAGACCCATACACCTTGTGTTTACAGATACTGACACGTTCCACAAACAAGACCAGCTCCACAGGATTGCCGTTGAGCAGCGTGAAACTGCTGGAATCCACATGCTCGACGTTAATGAAAACAAACTCCTAACCATCGTACGCATACATGGCAGTCAGAGACAACTCAAAGTCAATCACGGCGCGTAGGGAACATTGCATAGTGAAACTATATAAGCCGTATCATGGATCCCTACACATGAAGGAATATTACCTCTCTTTAGGTGCACATCCTGTGCCGTTCACCGACGTGAAGGATAAGCCTTATTATTGTATTGAGCGCGACTCTGCTCGCCGCGTGGTTATCCGCGAAAAAATTTCCCCACTTGGAACTCTTGAAGAACGACGAGTCTATGAGCACACTCGCAGCAAACGTACGGCAACCGTGGTGCGAAGAACCTACGGACCTGACATGTCCTACCAGGGGGCAAGTATATTCTTCCGCTCCCCTCACGAACGCCGCATCGTACGCATCGACAGCATGAATAGAATAGTCAGCATAACCACCGATGTTGGTGTACTGGTGAGAAATGACGAACCGCGACCATGATGCACTCCGGATAGCCGTTCTTGGCGACTTGCACGGCCACTTTAGACTGGCACTCACACTTCTCAAGCGATGGGAAACTGAGCACAACCAAACCCTTGATGCCATTCTTCAAGTCGGTGATTTCGGCGTGTGGCCAACACCATACAAGCTCGACCCCCCAACTGCCAGATTTGCACGCCGCGACCCAGATGAAATCAGTTTCCCGGAATACCAGCAAATGACGCCCGAATCAAGCAAATTCTTTGACGGGAGGAACCCTGAACACTCCATCGACGCATCCATTATTTTTGTCAAAGGAAATCATGAAGATTTTGAACACCTTGAGACACTTGAACGCCACCATGGTCAGGGTACAATACCAGTGGATTATTTTCAACGGTTTCACTACCTGCCAAACGGTCAGACAACACGCATTCACGCACGAGGGCATGTGGTGACAGTTGGCGGGCTTGGCGGCATCGAACGCGACCATGGCACACGCGACCAAGATGTCGCGGCCCTGTGCGGCACACCTGTAGATATCCTGCTGACCCACGAGCCCTATCGAGGCGGTGTTGAAGTCTGGAAAGGATCACTAAAATCCCTCCGATTGATTCACGCCATTCGGCCATCGTTTGTTTTCTGCGGACACTATCACATTGCGGGACAAGAACTCGAGCGCATAGGCAACACCAAAGGGTATATCCTAAACGAAGTCAACTTCAGAGTGCGGCACCGTCTGAATCCAGGCTGCTTTGGAATCCTCGAGTGGACATCCCCCCAAGACGCGTCATTTTCCTTCGTTGAAGATGCGTGGTTGCACGATTACACGCGCGACAATTACAAAGAAGTACTCGGTAGGAAATAGAACGGCACACGCCTGCGCAAGTACGACTCAGAAAAGTCAGTCTGCATACAACGCCACTTGCTCCTGCTTGAACTGCGCAAACCTACCTTCGCGAATAGCCACGCGCGTGTCCCTCATCAGCTGAAGAACAAAATGCACATTGTGAATCGTGTTCAATCGTTCACTCATCACTTCCTTGGTCCGCGCCAAATGATGCAAATAACTCCGCGTGTACGTTGCGCACGTGTGACAATCGCACTCCTCATCCAATGGCTTCAGATCAGCATGAAACTGCTGTTTGGAAATATCGATCGTTCCCTCGCTCGTGAAGAGTTCATTGTGGCGCGCGTTTTTCGTCGGATAACATGAGTCAAACACGTCAACACCCTGTCCGATTGCATTCACCATGTCAACTGGACTGCCAACACCCATCACGTACCGCGGCTTTGACTTGTCCACCAACGGCACAGAAACCTCAAGAACGTCCTTCAACATCTGTGACCCTTCGCCAATGCCCAGCCCGCCAATTGCAACGCCGTCAAACGGCAGACTGTTGATGAACGACGTGCTCTTCTTTCGCAAGTCAAGATCACACCCTCCCTGAGAAATGCCAAACTTCAATTGTCCATCAACAGCAGGAACTTTCAAAAACCTCTCAGCCCATGCATGAGTTTTCTTCACATAATCAACCACTGTCTCCGGCGCAGAACCAAAAGGCGGCTGACAATCCAGCATCATCGCCACATCAGAACCCAATACCTGCTGAATGCCTGCGACACTCTCAGGCGTAGCGAACAGCTTCGTACCATCAAACGGGTTCTTGAACCAAATCCCTTCCTCAGTCGTCTTGATAAAAAAGCTCGGAAGAATCATCTGAAAACCACCACTATCTGTGAAAACAGCATGATTCCACTTCATGAACTTGTGCAAGCCACCATGCGCAGAAATGGTTTCAAGGCCTGGCTTCAAACTCAACACAAACGCGTTGCACATCACTGCCTGCGCGCCAAACGATTCGACCTCGCCAGCAGTCAAATGCTTAAATGCACCCTTAGTCGCAATCGGCATAAAAAAAGGAGTCTCCACCTTTCCATGACTTGTATGAAGAACGCCTGCACGGGCGGTGCCGTCTTCAGCCTCGAGAGTAAACATACCGCTGATCCAACTACTGCGATTTAAGAATGTGGTGCAAAATTTCTGAATTCGCCTTGTGACGCTCGTTCAAGAATTTTCGGGGGATACATTTAATTATGAGGAATAATACGGTGAACGCATGACTTCATTGTACCCTTCACGCAAACCGTATCGAAAAGGTTATTTTCCTGTCTCTGACGGCTACAAATTATTCTACGCGCTGTATGGCAATCCTCGTGGAAAGCCGGTGCTGTTTGTCCACGGCGGGCCTGGCGCGGGATGCGGGAAAAACGCGCACCGGTTTTTCGATCCAAAGAAATTCAACATCATCACCGTCGACCAGAGAGGTGCAGGAAAAAGCAGGCCCTTTGCCAGCACAAAAAACAACACCACTCAAAAATTAGTCGAGGACTTTCACCACTTGTTGAAGTTTTTGAACATCAAAAAAACATTACTCTTTGGCGGAAGCTGGGGAAGCTGCCTGTCGCTCTGCTACGCAATAAAATATCCGGACACAGTCAAGGGAATGGTGTTGCGCGGCATCTATCTCGGCACGCGCGGGGAAAACGATTATTTTCTCAACGGCGGCGCACGAACACACTTTCCTGACGTATGGGAACAATTCCTTAGTTTGGTGCCACGAAAACACTGGCGCAACCCTGCACAGCATTATTGGCGCATGATGAACAGCAAAAATCCAAAAACAGTCAAGAAATACTGCACACAATGGGCCGCGTACGAAAATAGCATGCTCCACCTCAAAACAAATTTTTCAGAGGCGCGCAAAAGTGCACAAGGAAAATGGGCAGTATCACTCGCCCGCCTTGAAGCCCACTACCTCATGAACGACTGCTTCCTGCCACGCAACTACATACTCAACAACGCACACAAGATCGCACACATCCCCACAACCATCGTGCACGGCAGGTACGACTTTATGTGCACGCCAGACGTTGCGTATCGATTGCACCAAGCACTGCCAAAATCAAAATTGTACTATGTCTTAGCCGGACATTCTGCATCAGATCCTGAAATACAAAAGACACTGGTGAGAGAGATGAAAAAAATGGCTGTACGTCACCAACGTCGCCATAATTTTTCGCCATAACTTTTATATACTGTAATGCATTGTAGCACGTTATGGCAACTACCATCCAAGTGTCGGAACACGTCAAGAAGCATCTCGACCAGCTCAAGCTCCAGCCCCGTGAAACGTACGACGAAGTAATCGACCGTGTCCTTGACGACTTCGAAGAAATCAGCGACGACACAAAGAAACGCATCGTCCAAGCTGAGCGGGACATAGCTGCCGGCCGCATCATCCCTCACGCACGCGTCAAGAGGGAACTTGACCTTTGATTGCTTACACCCTTTCCTGGTCTGATAACGCATACAAGGAACTCAAAAGACTTCCAGTCTTCATTCAAAGGGTGATTGTCAAGAAAATAGATGAAGCTTCGCTCAATCCGGCGCACTTCTTCACCAAGCTCGTTGGACGACCCGAATACAAACTTCGTGTGGGTGATTATCGGGTGATAACAAGAATTGAGCACGGACAACTGATTATTCTTGTGGTAGATGTAGGCCATCGGAAAAACATATATGATTGACTGCTATGTTCTTGTCCTCTGTGCCAGCCACAACAGCAACACTCCAATCGCGACATACCCAACAGTCAAATACGCCCCGTGCGGCACTGACTGCTCCAAATAACTTTCCAGGATCGGTTTCACGCGCTGAAAATCCTCAACGTAAAACGCAACGGTTGAAAAAATCAATTGCTCATTCACAAAAGACAAGACGATGGAGAACACAGCAGGAATCAACGTAGTCCTGCCAAGAATGAACAACGTCTTGCGTCGCGAACCTGTATACAAATAAAGAATCCCCGCACCCGCTGTCACCAACGCGCCGGCGATGACGGCAAGCGTGGCAAACGCACCACTCGCCACAAAAGGCAAAAACACAAACACGATGCTCAACGGCACCAAGAAGGCAAGGCCTGTGAGATACAGAAAATTAGCAAACGCAAGAACAGCGAAATGCTTGATAAGAGAGACTGTCATCGTCATCAATACGATTCAACCTTAAGACCTGGAATGCGTAAAAAGTGTTTCATGTTGCGATACGCTCCATCCTCTGCCGCATTCCTGCCCGAAGTTTCTTGATAGATCGTTCAACTTCTTCCGCTTCATCTCTAGACAGAATACCTGCAAGATCGAGCAATGATGCCTTTACTGCCATAAGTGCACATACGTGTACTTAGTATAATAAGTTTTTGATGGAGTTTTCAAGAACAAATCAGGGGTACTTCCAAGTCCCCTTTGTCTTTCAAAACGTCAAAGCACGCACCATGCAATTACTCAAAGGAGCAAATAAAGCACCTAACAGGAACGTAGAGAATATCCAACAACTCCAATTTTCAATTCAGTCATAATAACACCTTTAACACTATCTTTTGCTCCATTCCGATGCGGGGCATAAATAAAGATTTCGGTGATTCAGACTGGATCAAATGAGTCATCTTCTCGGATGCTTGCCGTAAGAGTCTTTCGAGTTGTCGTCTAAAGAGTGAGTTGACGTGTTATTATCGAGAACCGTTATGTCTCTACCGACTTATAATTCGGCACATCTTCAGCATCGGTCTTGAACTGGCTGCATGCCCGCTTACGTTCCCAATAATAGAAGCATTTTGTGCCAAATGTCTTGAAGACGTGGCAATTGTCGCAGACTTGTGCCATACTGGTTTTCAGACGGGATACATTTAAAAAGCTTGTGGCTTTGAATTCTCGAAAACCACCATACTTGTGTCGCTTCCGCCGTAATTGGGAGAAATGTCTGTCATGGTGGTTTTTGAGACGCTCAGAAATTTTCACAAATGAAATATGACACATGAAAATTTCCGACGTTTCCGAGTTCGGCACTTCCTGCCTCACTCTAGAAAATTCATGATTACGACGCGAGGTATGAATAACTACGGTAATGGTATTGACTCAGAAAGAACGTGATGAGATCAAGTCTGCGTTAGATACTTCTGCGCGACCGTTCATCTACTTCCATGACGACCCTGACGGTCTTGCGTCATACCTCTTGTTCATGCGGTACAAGAAAGAAGGCAAAGGACACGCGGTCAAAGCAGTCCCGCACATTACGGACGCATTTGTGCAAAGAGTCAAGGACTACGACGCAGATCATGTTTTCATCCTCGACATTGCTCTCGTTGACCAAGAGTTCATTGATGGTGTAGGAGTGCCTGTCACGTGGATCGACCATCATGGCGTGCAGGACATGCAACGCATACACTATTATAACCCACGCAAAAGCATTGGGCAAAATATCCCCACTCCGTACATGTGCTATGAAGTCGTCCAGCAGGACCTCTGGCTGGCAACAGTCGGGTGCATCGGCGACTGGCACCTCCCAGACTTTGCTGAAGAATTCAGAACACAATACCCAGATCTCCTGCCGAGCAGTATCAAAACAGTGGAAGAAGCGCTGTTCAACAGCCCGATCGCCAAAATCGTCAAACTGTTCAGCTTCAACCTCAAAGGCGCCACAAGCGAAGTCAATGCCTCCATTCGCACACTTGAAAAAATCAATGACATCAACGAGCTCATCGAAGGCACCAGCCCGCAAGCCAAATTCGTCCTCAAAAAATATCAAAGAATCAACCAATCATACGAAGAACTCCTTGCCCGCGCAAAACAAGCAGTCACTGACGACCTGCTCGTCATATTCACCTATCAGGAAGACAAGCTCTCCCTCACCAAAGACCTCGCGAATGAGATACTCTATCTGAATCCTAAAAAGGTTGTTATCCTAGGCCGCGAGCGCATGGGTGAAGTCCGCATGAGCTTGCGCGCAGCACAATACAACATTGCAGACGCACTCAAAAATGCACTCATCGACGTCCAAGGATACGGCGGGGGACACGAACACGCGTGCGGCGCAGCAGTCAAACAAGAAGACTTCCCCTGCTTTCTGGAAAACCTACGGCGAGAACTCAAAAAACAAGATTGATCGACAGATTTATTAATCTGCACAACTCGCGGTACTTCAAAGAGGGTGGTATGAGAAGTCGTGGAGGGGCAAAGGCAGTTCTGTTCTTCGCCATAATTATTCTCCTTGCGATGTTTGCTGAAGCAGGCAGAGTTAAAGAAGAACTGGAACGCGACATCGCTGGCAAACCACCCACAGAGCTTGTTCCTGTGCTCATCCAGTTCAAGGAAAAGCCAACACCAGAACAAGCCAGCAAGTTCGCGTCAGACGTCGAAAGCAAAAAAGGAAAGTTCAAGCGCGCGTACAAATACATCAAATGGGCATCTGCAGAACTGCCTGTCAAGGAAATGCGCACCATAGCAGCACGACCAGATATTAATATCATCCAGCCAGATCACATTACCTATGCTAATCTCGACGTCAGCGTTCCATTGATAGCGGTCCCGCAAGTCATTGCAAAAGGAGTAATCGGCGCAGGCGTGAAAGTGGCAATTCTCGATAGCGGCGTCACTGACAGGGCAGACCTCAATGTCATCCAACACATAGACCTTGTGAACGAATGCGTAAACAATGTGTGCACAGGCGACTTCAACGGCCATGGCACGCACGTCGCAGGAATCGTCGCCAGCAAACAAGCAGGATTTACAGGTGTCGCGCCAGGCGCACAAATCATCGATGTTAAAGTACTCAATAAAGACAATGCCGGACGCGTTTCGACGGCGATCTTTGGCATCCAACAAGCCATTGACGCAGGAGCAGACATCATCAGCATGAGCCTCAGCGCGCAAGTCACGCCCTGCGACGGCACTGATGCGCAAAGCGCAGCTGTCGACAGCGCAGTTAGTGAAGGCAAAATTGTTGTCGTTTCAGCAGGCAACGCCGGACCCAATCCCAGCACACTTGGATCGCCAGCCTGCTCAAAACTTGCGATCACTGTCGGAGCAACAGACGACGCTGACCAAATCGCGTTTTTCAGTTCCCGAGGGCCAACAGCAGACGGCAGAACAAAACCTGACATCGTCGCGCCAGGAGTACGAATCACTTCCCTACTCAATGCGCTTCAAGGAAACAGAATCTTCAGCGGCACTTCACAATCAGCACCACACATTTCAGGCGTAGCAGCACTTCTCAAAAGCAAAAATCCAGCCCTGAAACAAGAAGACATCAGAAATGCACTGCAGACAACAGCCAAAGACCTTGGCCTTGACAGAAACACGCAAGGAGCAGGCCGCGTCAACGCGCTCGCCGCATTCAACAAACTCAACCCGTGCGGAGACGGCGCGTGCACACCAGATGAATCATGTTCGTCTTGTGCAACAGATTGCGGCGTCTGCCCCACGCCAGACACTACCCCGCCCACGTGCGCCATCACCACACCAACCACACTACTCGTTACCTCTTCAACCCTGACGCTCGGCGGAACCACAACAGACAATGTGGAAACAACCACCCTTGTCTGCAACGGAGTAACTACAACACTGGCAGGAACACTCGCATCCAAAACGTTCAGCGCAACACTCCCACTCACCGAAGGGGACAACACAGTCACGTGCACTGCCCGCGACAACTCAGGCAACACGGGAACGTGCACGCAGACATTCACACGCGATACTACCCTCCCAGTCATCACCTGTCCGACAAATCAGGTGGTTCAATCCACACCGTTTGCCGCAGCAGGCCTGGTGAGCGATTCTGGCGGCGTATCAACTGTGTTTGTCAATGGCATACCTGCAACGCTGACGCCACAAGGATGGAGCACATCACTTGCGGTTGCAGAAGGACAAAACACGTTCACTGCCGAGGCAAAAGACAACGCTGACAACTCTCAGAGGTGCAGTTTCACTATCACGCTGCAACCGCCTGTTGTTACACCACCAACACAAGTATCGCCTCCGCCCCTTGTTGACCTTACAAGATTGACTGCACAGCAACTTGTTCAAATCCTAACAAGAGAATGCCAACAGTTGGGTCAACTGCAACAGTTTATCTGTCCAGACACAACAGTACAAGTGCCTCCCCTGCAGGTGTCTTTGTGTAAAGACAGCGACGCGGGTGATGATCCAAGCACAAAAGGCACGCTGGTCGCGAAGCCTGCTGGAACGAATACTTTTGTGGTTCTTTCTGACCGTTGTTTGAGTTCCACCAGATTATCAGAAAACGCGTGCGAAGGCGACGTTCCTGTAGGCATTGGGCATGATTGCCCATGTGCAGATGGAAAGTGCACAGCACCCCCTGCGACACCACCAATTATGCCGCCAGCCACTCTACCAATCACGCCTCCAGCGGCACAACCAGTCAGTCTTGAGGGCGCGAGTTTTCCTGATATGTTCTCCACACTCGAACGGCTGTGTGTTAAGGCCACTGACTTATTCGGCACGAGCTTCACTTGCCAAAAAAATGTCGTAGCAAGGCCAAGCGGTGAGTGCTTTGAAGAAGACTTTTCAGACCGCACTGCGTTTGGGCGTCTGCTAGTTCCTGGCGAAGGTCTCACGCCAAGTGAATTCACAATAGAAATCAGACAAGACGCCTGCACGAACGAACAGAATATTGAAGAACACTTCTGCAATCCAACACCGCGAGGCCTTCGCGCCTTCAGCCAAGTCAAGCCCTGTGACGCCGGGTGCCGCGCCGGCGCGTGCGTGATTCAGCTCGCACAGCCATCTCAAATTCAAGCATTGGAACAAACCCTTGCCCAAGCACAACAAGTCCTGCAACAAAGAAGCCAAGAACTCCAAACAGCCCAACAAAGATTAAACCAGGCACAAAGCGAACTGGACGTCAGAAGACAACAACTCACTGCCGCACAACAAGCACTCGCGCCTCCGATACCAACTGCACTACCTGCAGCTGTTGCACCACCAACACCACTTGCTGTGGTGTGTAATTTGAACACAATAGGACAATGCATGGCACAACCCCCTGGCACGAAGTGCACTTGTACGCGCACTAGACGAGGGCGCTGTAGACTAGCCAGTCCACTACTAGATAAATCATGCGCTATACCTGCAACACAGTAAAAGTATATGCGTATATGAATAGATGTATTAATGTGAATGGCAAAATTGAAGCAAGAGGTGTGTTATGAAAACAAGCACGTTTATCATCTTTTGTATCCTGTTGTCCTCTGTTGTTATTGCAGGCCGCGTCAAAGACGACCTTGCCAAGCAGCTCCAGGTTAAAGGACCTGAAGAAAAGGTTTCGGTCATCATCCAGTTTGACAAGAAGCCTGCAGCAACTGAACTCATGGAACTCCGCGCAGAAGCACAAACCGCGCGAATCAAACACGAGTACAAAATCATTGACGGCATCGCACTAGACCTTCCTCGAAAGAACATCGAGAAAATCGCCCGACGCCTCAATGTCAAAATCATCGAGCCAGACTACGACATGGAAGCATTCCTTGATGTCAGCGTTCCCCTCATCCAAGCACCCAACCTCTGGGACAAGGGCATCAAGGGCGCAGGAGTTAAAGTCGCTGTTCTCGATACTGGCATTTTCGACAGGCCAGAACTCACCATTGTTCTTCGTCAAGACTTCACTGGCGAAGGACCTGGCGACCTGAACAGCCACGGTACCCACGTCGCTTCAACAGTCGGAAATAAAGATCTCACGTTCAAAGGAGTCGCGCCTGACGTTCAACTCATGGATGGCAAAGTCCTGGGCGCCACAGGAAGCGGCTCAACATCAGGAATCATCGCCGCAATGGACTGGGCCATCGCCAACAACGCAGACATCATCAGCATGAGCCTCGGCGGCACAGTCAGTCCATGCGACGGCACAGACTCGCTCTCGCTCGCAGTAGACAACGCGGTTGACCGCGGCAAGATCGTCATCGTCGCGGCAGGAAACTCAGGACCAGACCCTGCCACTATCAAATCACCTGGCTGCTCAAAAAAAGCCATAACCGTAGGCGCCAGCGACGACTTCGACCAAATCGCAACGTTTAGTTCACGCGGACCCACAGCAGACGGACGAGTCAAGCCAGATATTGTCGCGCCAGGGAAAAGCATCACTGCACTGTTAAACGCGGCAACAGGCACGAAAATCATGAGCGGCACAAGCATGGCAACACCACACGTGGCAGGCATAGCAGCACTTATCAAAAGCAACAATCCTGCACTTGATCAAGGAACACTCTTACAAGCACTGAAGTCAACAGCCAAAAATCTTGGATTGGACGCGAATACCCAGGGAGCAGGAAGAGTAGATGCTTTAGCAGCATTTAATTTCATCAATCCTTGTGGGGATGGCGTATGCAGTGCAACAGAAACCTGCGTGACCTGCGCGCGTGACTGCGGCAACTGCCCAGTTGAAGTGTGCGGGAATGGAGTGTGCGGTACAGGCGAAGACAGCACAAACTGCCCTGCTGACTGCCCGCCACCAGAAGTGTGCGGGAATGCAATCTGTGCAGGCGGCGAAACGTGCTCTACCTGCCCTGGCGACTGCGGCGCGTGCCCACCACGGTGCGGCAACCGACGGTGCGAAACTGGCGAAACATGCAAAACGTGCAGATTCGATTGCGGCAAATGCCCACGAGGCAGCGGACGAGTGGTGTCCGACCTCGAAGCAGAATCAGGACCTGACACTGCTGACGTCGCACTCATCACCCTCGGCGCACTCGCCATAGGTGTGCTCGTGCTGGCGGCGATGAGCGCCGAGAGAAAGGTATGAACGATGGCGCGAACTCTTATCGAAGACACCAAAGAAATAAATGAGCAGACCAAACGCGAAATTGCCCATGCACGTGCTGAAATAAATGCGGGCAAAGTAAAAACTTTGGCAGCTGTCAAAAAAGAGCTCGGACTATAAGCGTACGTCATTTTACACACTGAAACTGAAGAACAGCATCTTATGAAGTGTTGTCCCTCAAGCTTTTTATACTGGTGTAATTACAAAATTCTTGAATGAGCCTGCGAATTCAGAATTTTGCGCCGGTAGTCTAGTGGCAGGATAGAGGCCTTCCAAGCCTTTGGCCCGGGTTCGAATCCCGGCCGGCGCATCCAAAGTCTGGTGCTCTGCACCAGTTGTGTTCTTTGAGTGTGGGGATTCGAACGTGCTCAGAAATTCTTCGAATTTCTGGCACCTCTCGCACTACATGCTTCGAGGAATCCCGGCCGGCGCATCCGAGCGCAGTGAGGATGCGACGGACGGTGATACAACAACAGTTGAATCACCGGCCGGCGCATCCGAATTCTGAGCGAATCTCGCAAAAGTTCAATAAATAACGAGATTCGCTATAACATAAATAGCGCAATTGTCAATACTTGGTTATTGGAACTTAAACATCCTTTCAAAACCTCTGCATTTTTGCCAGTCTTTCTCTTGCGTGCTTCTTATAGCTTTCAACTTCTGGCTGATCAAACGGGTTAACATTCCACAAGTTTCCAAGTATCATTATTTCCATCATTTTGAATTGCAGGAATGCGCCGATGCTTTTTTCATTTCTGTGTGCGAGTTTCACGCTGACAAATGGTAGTTTGTTTTTCGCGTATGATGTTGCCACTCCTTCGAAGATTGCGTTTCTGATTGTGCCCAGGGACTTTCCTTGGATGTTTTGTACCAGTTGGTCAAATCCTTTGGTAGTTGGGACGACTGGGTCCTTTTTTTCCTTGTTGAGTGTGACGAATGTCGTGAATTTGTCGGATGGTCCACCCAAGTAAAGTTGTCCCATCGAATGAAGGTCTGTGGTGCCTGTGCTGGCCGTTGGCGTCATTCCTGCATGGACAACCTTCCGGCTGAGATTTTGGCGTTTGCCAAGGCTTTCTGCCATGAGTTGACGGTACCACTTGCCAAGCGCTTCAAGGTCTGTGGAGAAAATGAATGTGTCATGAATTTTTTTCCCATCGCGGTGGTGAAAGTACAGGTGTGCTGCCGTGATCGCGGCAGGGCCTTGTTCCTCAAGGCAGCGGTTTCGCATTTCTCGCGCTCCGGCAACGAGTTGGTCGACGTCGATGCCCGCCACTGCAAGAGGAAATAATCCTACGGGTGACAAAACAGAGTATCTGCCCACTACATTACCAGGAATTTCAAGAACAGTGATGTTGTGTTGTTGTGCCCACTGCCAGAGTTTAGAGTCCTTGTCTGTCGTCACTACAAGCCAGTCCTGCGGTTCTTTTCCATGGGTGGCGAGCAGTTGGATGAACAGTTGCGCATTGGCAATCGTTTCAGTGGTGGTGCCTGATTTTGTGATGACGTTCACCAGGACTTGTTTGCCCTGCAGCAAAAGCGATTCTGCAATTGCGACAATGTCGCTGATGTTTTTCGGGTCCACGGTGTCTGCATAGAAAACTTTTGGCGTCCATTCTGTTGCATTCCACAATTTTCCTTGGATGGCTTCCTGGACTGCAGTTGTGCCGAGATTGGGTCCGCCGATGCCTACCACTATGACTGCGTCCACCTTATAGGTGCGCGCCACACGTTTCACGTTTGACAGCATGGTTTGGTCTGCCGGCAGGTTGAGGAAAGAAGCTGGATCAGCGTATCCTCCTGCGTTGACTATTCCCTTCATTCGTTCAAGCACACTCGCGCACTTCTTGAGAAGTCTTGGAAGTTTTTCTTTCGGAACAAGTCCGTGGGAAATGTCCAGTTCAAGCATGGCTCTCTCACGAGCATTGCCCCTTTATATATTTAGTGCACGAGAATTGAGAACTTTGAATGACCCCTCCATGCGGTCGGGCTTTTCAAAGTTCTCAGATAGTGATGAGTTGTTATAAGCCCTACACCTACCAGAGAAGTTTGAAAAAAGGAGGCAAAGCCGACTTTTTCAAACTTCATAATCGCTCATTCCGAGCCAGAA
Organism: Candidatus Woesearchaeota archaeon; assembly: GCA_016203345.1. Classification (GTDB taxonomy): domain Archaea; phylum Nanobdellota; class Nanobdellia; order Woesearchaeales; family ARS49; genus JACQIC01. Next base: position 13,343 of record JACQMZ010000101.1, read on the forward strand.
CTGCTCAAGAAGGTCAAGGACAGTAGTTACTCCGGTAAGAAATTTTCTCTGTTCTTCCCGGCTCGTCACGTGAATCTTAAGTAGGTGATCTGCAGCATCTTCGTGGCCTTCTTCGAGTTTGCGGTGAAAGGTGAAGAACGTAATGTCCAACTCAGGGCGTGTGGTGTTTTTCCGGATTTTTAGTCCTGGGATGAGCTTGTCCCACATCGGTATAGCCATCGTTTCAAGGCCAAATTCTGCGCCAAGCGCAATCGTGTGGTCTGTTGAGCTGAATAGTTTCTTCAAGCCGTTAACAAAGCGAGATGTTGTTTCCAAAGGCTTGTGCCGCATTGCTTGTTTGGGATCAATGTTCATGGACCGGAGGAAATCTCTGAATAGAAGCTCGTGTCGTTGGCTTGGATTGTCGTTGCCAAGTTCTGAAACAAGAATTTTCGTCAACTCAGCAGCTTCTTCCTCATCAGGCGTGTTGACGAGCAGTGTGGCGAGAATGGCTGGCCACTCGCGGGAGAAGTGAAAAAACTCTACAGCTCCGCGCGTAAATTCTTGCTCAGTACTATCTCCTCTGGAGAATCTACTCAAGAATTTGTTGTTGACAGCACCATGGCCGTGCACGAATTCTTTTATCTGGTGATGAAAGTCATTCTCATCCACAGTAAAGGCAATCAGCGCTAGCTTGCGCGGTGTCCTCGCAGATTGTTTGTGTTTTCATTGTTCTGTTGTAAGTGCCCGTCCCTATTATTCTTAATTGAACAATATTCGACTTTTAGCCGAAGGTTTTATAAATAATTGAATATTCTACGAAAATATGAAGAACATACGCCCGAGGCTCGTGGGTCTGCTCCGGCAAGGGTATTGCACGCCGCAGATAGCACAGATTGCGAAACAGCTCAAGGAGCCATCGACAACCATTCACTACAACATCAAAAGGTTGGAGGAGGAAGGGACTGTGCGGCTGTACAAGGCCGTGTTTGATTACAAACAGATTGAGCAGGGATTTTGCTGTTATGTCTTGGTCAATCTATCGCCTGGCGAGTATGGAAATCCTGAACGCATCGGGAAGGACTTGGCAAAGTATCAGGAAATAGAAAGTATTGATATCTGTACTGGTGATTGGGAGCTTGTTCTTAAGGTGCACGTGAAGGATCAGGACGCGTATTTTGAGTTTTTGAAAAATGTAATTTCTCGAAAGGGCGTTGAACGTACAAAGTCGTTGGTTTCATTTAAGCAGTTGAAATCCGAGTTTGTGCCTGTCTAAATCCTGCTCACAGCGCGAGTATTTTATCTAGTCTGACAGGTATGAACCTGTTTGTTTTGAACGCTTCTGCGAATTTCACGCCAATGCACGCTCCTCTGTACTGGTTGAGGCTTTTGAGTTTTTGGTTCTCTGCTTCGTTGATCTGCGAGCTATAGCACGCGAGCAGTTTTTCCTTGAACGTCCATTCGTCGCTGATATCGACAACTACATCTGGCTGTTTGGGAACTGAAAACTCCCATTCCAGCACCGCAAGTGGCTGAA
>JACQMZ010000102.1 GCA_016203345.1 Candidatus Woesearchaeota archaeon
AGCGAATACCAAAAAGTGTCAAAGAAAAGCTGAATGAAGATTTTGTTATAAGATTTACCTACCATTCAAATGCAATTGAGGGCAATAGGCTAACATTAAGACAGACTGCCCTTATCTTAAAGGACAAAGTAATTCCTTCTGGAGTAAGAGCGGAGGATTATAACGAAGCTATAAACGGCAAAGAATGCTTAGATTACGTAAAATCATATGAAGGCGATCTAAACACTGAATTACTTGAAAAAGTAAACGGAATTCTTACCAAAAATACAGGAGTAGTTTATGGTGGAAGAATACGTTTTTTTGATGTGCAGATTCAAGGCTCAACTCATGTGCCACCGCACCATGCTGAGGTCAAAAAACACTTGCTTAACTTCTTGAAATGGTATAGCGCAAGTAAAAATAAATTGCACCCATTTGAATTGGCGGCTTTGATTCATGCAAAATTAACTTGGATACATCCATTTGAGGATGGTAATGGCAGGACTGCAAGAACTGTTATGAATTTCGTTTTAATGAAGAAAGGATTTCCAATGTTCTTTATTCCATTTGAGAAAAGAGAAGAGTATTATCACTCATTAGATACTGCTGATAAGGGTGATTATGAAGAATATATTTCGAGAATGTTGCGGTTGATTATAGATCAAATCAGAAGTTACGGGCACAAAAAAGAAAAATAATCGTTCAATTGTGCCCATACATCATTTTGAGCCTATGGCTCTCACACCTCTGACTTCGTCACTCCGAATGCGCGTCTTGAGAAGTGATCGTGACTATCTTGTGTTTGACGTCGTCGATGCCAATCTTTTTTTCTGCAGATACCATGATGGTGTCTGGAGCGAGTTTTTTTCCGTGCTGCAAGTCAGATTTGTTTGCTACAACAATGACTGGTGCAGGGAATGAGCGTTTGATTTCTGCAAGGAGGTTGAGTTGTTCCTGGAAGGGGTAGCCGCAGGCTTCGGAGGGGTCGAGGACGAAAATGATTGCTTTGGCGAGGTGTTTGAGTGCAAGGACGGCTTGTTTTTCGATGGGATTCCGATGTTCGAGTGGCCGGTCAAGGAGTCCAGGAGTATCAATAAGCTGTATTTTTTTTCCGTCGCATGAAAGGTAGCCAAGCATGAGGTTTTGGGTGGTGAAGGGGTAGGGTGCTATTTTTGGTGTTGATCCGGTGAGCGCGCTGAGGAGAGAGCTTTTGCCAACATTGGGTGCGCCGGCTATGACTACTGTGGGAATGTCTGTTTTGATGGGAGGGAATTTCTTGAGTGTTTTGCGGGATTCTTCAAGGTATTTCAGGTTTGTTTTGATTTGCTTGAAGACTGATGCGGTTCTGCCGTAGAATGCCTGCCGGTGGGCGTTGATGTGTTCAAGATCTCTGGTGGCCTTGATTTTTCTGAGCGCGTCATTGGCTAGTTTGTCGAGCCTGTCTGCTGCCCACATGACTCCGCCGAGCGATTTTTTGAGAAAGTCGTAGTCCAGCGTGCACTTGACGAGCGCGAGGTAGAACGGGTCGAGCCGGTCCAGGGAGGGGAATTGTCTTACGAGATTGAGGAGCACGTCCACTCCTGTTTTCTGTACCGCGCCGATTTTCGCAGTTTCGATGATGCGTGAGCGGATGAGTCTGGTGACGTCTGTTCCCTTGAGTTCGTTTCTCTTGAGACTGCCTGCCCGTTCTCCTGCGTGGAAGGTTATGTCTATGTATGTTTCAGGATCTTCGACTTTTGGAATGTCTTGGAAGGCCATGCCAGGGAGGAGAGTGTTGGTCTTCTTATATGCTGTGGAAAGATTTAAATAGAACGTATACTTTTCGTATACTATGAGCATTACGACAGTAAAACTTCAGACTCAAACGAAGTCTGCTCTGGATGCGTTCAAGGATGAAGGAGAGAGTTATGATGAAGTCGTGAGAAAATTGATTTCTCTCCTAAAGGAAAAAGGGCTGAGGAATGAGCTGGTGCAGGCGTATCAAAGCATGAACAAGATGGATGTTGAATTCTTGCACGAATGGGAACCAGCATCTGCAGAACTCCATGACTGAAATCAAACGCGGCGACGTCTGGCTGGTCTCTCTTGACCCTACAACAGGTCACGAAATTAAAAAGTCACGACCTGCGGTGATCATTCAAAATGATATTGGTAACAAATTCAGCCCGATCACAATCATCGCACCAATCACATCACAAGGCACGGACAAAGTATATCCCATAGAAGTCTTGTGTACAGTACTGGACAGGCCAGGAAAAATTCTGCTGAACCAAATTCGCGCCATAGATAAACTAAGACTCGTCAAAAAATTAGGCCGCCTTGACGATGACGCTCTTGTTGCTGTCGATGATGCACTGAAGATAAGTCTGGGGCTTACGAGGTTGTAACTGCCGCAGGATTGCTCATGCTTGTCGTTATGTAAAATAGTACATCGCGAGAACAGCGGTGGCAAGTAGGAGTGTGCACGCGTGTATGATGAACACGACTGCCCATTCTTTTGGCTTGATTCCAAGGGTGAGAAGTCCGCTCATTACGACGTGTGGCAGGGAGTACCATTTTCTGTAGCGGTGGACAAGGGTTCCGTCCTTGTTGACGTTGACGAGGGTTTCTTTTTGCATGAGTCCTCTGAGCTTCAGAAGAAATTCAAGATAGTAGGGGATGAACATGAAGAGCGCGTATTTTTCAATGTCGCCGAGGATGGCGATGAGCGCGATGCTGGTGCCGATGGCGTACGTGAACGTGTTGCCGGGGAAGATGCGTGCAGGGTACTTGTTGTACACCCAGAATGCGAGAATTGCAAAGAAAACGCATGCGGACAGGATTGCTCCGGGAATGTTGCCGCTGTCGTACGAGATCGTGCCAAGCGTTGCAGTGATGATGAGCCCCATGCCTGCTTCGAGTCCGTTCATTCCTGCGATCATGTTGAATGCGTTGGATGCACCGATGATGCCTCCGGGAATGAACAGGAGGGGATACCACAGCCCGAGGTTGATAGGGCCTACGAATGGCAGTGTAACCAGCGAAGTGCCTGCGTTGATGACCATCATGGGGAGCGCGACGAACAGAGTGAGGAGTGGCTTTTGGTATTGTCTGAGCCCTATTTTTCTGCCGAGCAGGTCGTCCACAAGTCCTATTAGTGCAGAGAGGAGGATGCTTGATGTTGCTGCAAAGAGTACGAGGGCGTGTTTTTGATTGTGATAATAAAAGGTGTGCAGTGCGGTATATGCCATGACGCCCATGACAATGCCGAAGACGACGATGAGCCCGCCAAGCCCTGGCACTTCTCGCTTGTCTCCTTTGTGTACGTCGACCAAGAGAAGGTGGTGTTCCCGCGCCCGCCTGATCCAGTAGGGCAGGATGAAGAGTGTGGAGAAAAAGCTGATGACAACACTCAAATAGGTAAGAAGTGTGGGCATGATGTGATCTGCTCACGCAGGACTTTTAAAGGTATGCCCCTACCATGTACACTTTGCTGAGCGTCCTGTCTGGCAGCGTGAGAGTTTTCTCATGAACCTGACAGGGATTGCCATCCTGAATCCCTTTTCCTTCCAGATGGTTGTATGCGGCGCGCAATGCAAGCGCTTTCAAATCGTCCGGCACTTGGAGAATTACGAAAGGGATGTCGATGTCTGCAGGGGTGTCTTCCCATGAATGGCCGACAGCAATCATTCTTTTTTCCTGGCTGAACACGTAATGTTCTGCGATGTGGTCTTCTTTCTCAGTGCCGAAAACTAGTTGATCGTGAAGAATATCCACACAGAAGCG
>JACQMZ010000104.1 GCA_016203345.1 Candidatus Woesearchaeota archaeon
GCATAAGCGAGCTCGGAAAATTCTAGCGCAAGGTTTTTCAACCCCGCACATACGTACCACCCATGCCATTCGAACCACGCATTAATCCTGAAGCGCAAAAACTACAGTGGAAGGAAAAATTTGTCGAGCGGTACCGCAAACTAACCGACTGGGAAGAGTACGTGCGTGTCTCGACGACTTTCCTGCCAAAAGCCATCCGCGTCAATACTATCAAAACAACAGTTGCACAACTCAACAACCGACTTGAACAAGACTGGTGGCTCAAACCCATACCCTGGTGTCCTGAGGGTTTCCTCATCCAACACAAACAGGACCGACTTGATGTCGGAAACACTGTCCAACACGCCCTCGGACACTACTACGTCCAGGAAGCTGCCAGCATGATTCCCCCTGTTGTGCTTTCCCCGCAGCCCGGCGACACTGTCCTTGACCTTTGCGCAGCACCAGGATCAAAAACAAGCCAGATGGCTCAGATGATGAACAACACAGGCATCATTGTCGCCAACGACATCAAAGGAAACAGGCTCGCGCCATTAGGACTCAACCTCCAACGCATGGGAGTCATGAACTGCATCATCACCCTCATGCGTGGAGAAGCCATGACCGGAGCATACGACAAAATTCTCGTCGACGCACCATGCTCGGGAACAGGCACAATCCGAAAAAGCCTCCGCACGGTGGACATGTGGAATCCAGACATGATCAAACGATTGGCAGCCACGCAAAAGAAACTCCTGGCACGCGCATACACCCTCCTCAAGCCAGGAGGCACTCTCGTCTATTCAACCTGCTCCACTGAACCAGAAGAAGATGAAGAAGTCATCAGCTGGTTTCTTGACAAAAATCCAGACGCGCAACTCCAACAGATCACCCTGCCGCTCAAGCGCGGACAACCAGTAATGGAGTTCAACGGAACAACTTACCACAAAAAAGTCAAGGACTGTTTAAGACTCTGGCCGCAGGACAACGATACGGAAGGTTTCTTTGTTGCGAAAATCTTGAAGTCACAGTAAAACGAAGTTTTCGAACTCGGCTTCGCCTCGTTCAGAAAACTTCGGGTTACACCTGAATTTTGCTGAACGAGTGCCGCAGGCACGAGTTCGCAAAATTCATTTCCCACACAGTTTGAGCACGCTCTCGTGCGCTTTCACAATATCTCGCTCCTTCACGTAAATTAAGAATTCCGGCGGGCAGACGACAAGCTCTGAAATGTTGATGTTTGCCAGCGCAAGCTCGCTCGCAATGCGCGCCATCACGCCCTTAGTCTTGATCGCCTCAGGACTTACCATCACAGAAATCTCGCTCAAATCATTCTCGATCTTCAGAATTTCTTCATCAGAAAACATGCTCTTCACGTACGAAAAATCAGGATTGTCCACCAGCAGTTTCAGCGCACTCTTCCCTGTCACGATCTTGCAAGCCGGCAACCGATCGCTTGCGAAACGCTGAACAAGCCTCTTGACGTTCACATCCAGCGTGATGCAGGCAACATTGTTCTTTGTGGACACAATCCCTTTCTGAAAGATGCGGTTGAGATTCTTGTCATCCTCTACAAACGTGTTCTGGCTCTCATACCTCCGAATGGCAGATATCACCGCGTCAATTCCTGCCCGAATGTCGTACGTTTCCATGAGGTGCTTTGCGAGCGCCCGGATATTGACCAAGCCGCGCGAAAGATCCTTCTGCACAGCAAGATCTTTCTGCAAGAGAAGCCACACGTGCTGGTTGACCGACAGTTCGCTTTTTGCCATGTGTCCAAAACATTACTTTTGTGTCTAATGAAGGGTTATTGTGTCAAAAGTGTCGTCATCCTTATAAATGTTTGTTGCTCTCACTCCTACCTGTAAAAGCACTGTTGTTCAGCGGTGAGTGAAATGACACAAGATGATAAAACTCAGGACACAGAACAGTGGTGGCCAGGTCACCTCAGCCCTTTCTCAGCGTATTTAGCGCGATTTTCAGATCCCTGCGACCGAGAACATGCTCTTGTCAGAATCGAGCAAGTACTTTCCGACCACAAACGGTGGGCGCTGGCGCGAGCACTGCAGGAGCCCAAACCAGGCGAACCAGGCGACTACCCGCGAGGACAATATCACGACCCTGTACAGGCAACTTTACGACATCTTGAACGCGATCAGACATGGGGACGACGCACTGACCGCAAATACAACCCAAAATACGATGGCGGAAAACTGTATGTCAAGAGCAGAGACCCTGAATATTGGGACGAAGAAAACGGAAATTGGCAAGATGTCAGAATTCCAACACGCGCTGAACACGCACCACAACTGACGGTCCCAACTGAAGCACCTATTTCTCCAGCAACTGAGGCTCCGCACACTCTTGCAGAAGCACTGGAGGAACTTTGCGCCACACCCCATGCCATTGCGCGAAGGATTTATGACAGAGACTGCAAGGCAAACACACTCTTGAACATGATGAAGAACCCATACAGTGCCCGCGCAAAAACACTCGCCAGCGACGTTTACCGAAAGACAAACGAACTCGCCGATGCGCTTGCACAAATAACAGGCGGATACCGGAACGCTGAACGCGAAGTTGCAGACGAACTCAGGCGAGTGGAGAAAATGAATCCACCCGACAGAAACCGAGAGCACTTTGTGCGAAATCTGCTTATCAAATTACAAGAAGGCACAGGCGTCGCGTGTTCGTTTTATTATACCCTTACAGGGCGAAACGCATGACCCCAGTAGCACGCCCTCCACTCACGATTGCAGACCTTGAACGCCTTAGTGCACGAATGCAGGAATACGACGTACGTGTTTAGCTTCTGTTGTTTTTTTGCTGACAGTCGGTGTTTTCGAGAACACGAATTTTGCGAATTCGCGCCTGCGGGCGCTCATTCAGCAAAAA
>JACQMZ010000105.1 GCA_016203345.1 Candidatus Woesearchaeota archaeon
CTGTCTAACTATGATTGAGACTGAAGTAAAGAAATGGGGAAATTCGCTCGGCATAGTACTTCCTGCTGATGCTGTCAGAGAGATGGGGCTCAAGCAAGGAGACCAGGTTGTAGTAGATGTCACGGCCAAGAAACGTGTTGACGGTTTTGGCATGGCGAAAGGCGCGGCACCATATGAAGAAGAACCGTTTGAACATGAGGATTTAGGGTGACTAGCTACATTGTTGATGCGTACGCGTGGATTGAGTATTTTCGCGGCAGTAAAAAGGGAGAACCATTCAAGAAACTGCTTATGTCTGAGGCCATTGCTTTTATTTCAGTTGAATGCACGATCGCAGAAGTGAGACTTTGGGCCATACGGAACACCATAGACTTCGATAAACTCTTTGTTGTGATGAAAGCCAATTCATCTTTCTCCCCCGTTACGCTTCATGACTGGATTGAAGCAGCAGCCATCCGGCAAGAGATGAGAAAAACACGCGAAAGATTCGGGCTCATTGACGCTCTTCTGCTCGTCAAGCAAAAGGAACAACGATGCCATATCATTACCGGAGACCCCCACTTCAAAGGGCTCCCATCCATTACTTACCTTGTCTAGATGCTTTCTTCCACATGAACTAAAAATAAGATACAGCAAGTGCGATCCAGAATATAGCGACCGATCAATTCACAGCAGTCTACCTGCTCCTTTCCAAGCGTCTTCACTTTCTTTTGGGTAGTCAAACCAAATTCGTGCGCTCGTAACATCGCACAAGTGAGCAAATGCATGGAATCTATGCTAAAGTATGGTGGTTGTGTCATTGTTCCTTCTCTAGCCCAATCATCATTTTTTCTTCTTTGATGATGCTTTCTTCCTTGTGCGGAAGTTGTGCAGGCGAGGCAAACTCTACTTGCGACGCCCCCACTTGCTTCGTCATAGACTGAATATGCGCGTGCAGTTTTTTCTGCGCTGCAGGAGTACACTCAATCTTTACAGACACTATATCAGTCGGTTTTAACCCTGCTTGTTTTCTCAACTGCTGAATTCGGCGAACAACGTCCCTCGCAAACCCTTCTGCCTCAAGCTCTGGAGTCAAGACAGTGTCGAGTTTGACAGACAGTTCCTTGCCTGATTTACAGACAACTGACTTGACATTTATTTCATCAGCGATAAGATCAGTGTACTCTTTCGGAATTTCGGCACCAGTGATTTCGAGCTTTGCGAGCGCCTGCTTCACTGGAATTTTTGCTGTGTCGCGCTCAGCCAACGCAAGCTTCACAATCTCCCGCGTTCGCGCCATCGTGTCAAGCACGTCTTTGTTGATGAGTTTCACATCCGCAGAAGGCCACTCTTCCAAATGAACAGACAACTTTGACTTTGCAGACTTTGTTTCCTGAAACACTTTCTCGGCAACAAACGGCGCAAGCGGAGCCGCAACCTTTGAAAATTCCTGCAGAACCAAACGCAAGCACGCGGCGGCCTCTTGGTTTTCATCATCACTCTTAAACCTGTCCCTGCTTCTGCGCACAAACCACGTTGAAAGGTCGTCAATAAACAGGAACAAGACGTTGCATGCATCCACCACATTGTAGGCATCCATGTGCTGGGTGATGTCTGCAATCATTTGGTGCAGGCGCGCAAGCACCCATCTGTCCAATAAATGGGAAAATTGCGTGACGCTCTCAGCATTTACTGCGTACAATTTGTAAAAATTCAACACGTTCGTAAAAAGAAGAGTGAACTTTCGATACACTTCCCCCACGCCCTTATCCTCAAACCTGACAGCTTCACCGCGCATGACTGCACTACTCAGCATGTACAAACGGAACGCATCTGCGCCGTACTTCTCCAGCAAAATAAACGGGTCTGTGAAGTTCCGTTTTGATTTGGACATCTTGGTACCGTCAGCAGCAAGGAAAGTTCCTGTCGTGAGAACATTCAAGAAAGGCGGCTTGTCAAACAAAATTCCTGAAATAACTAAGCTCACATAAAACCACGCGCGCGTCTGGGCGATATATTCAGAGACAAAATGCCCTGGAAAACTTTTTTCGAACTTATCCTTGTTCTCAAATGGGTAATGCATTTGCGCAAATGGCATGCTTGCAGACTCCACCCAACAATCCATCACTTCAGGAATCCTGCACATCATGCTCTTGCACTTCGCGCACGGAATGTGCACCTCATCCATCACGTGCTTGTGCAAGTCAACAACCTTCGGAAAATCACTCGCCAGCTTTTTCAGCTCCTCAACACTGCCCACAACAACAGTCTCGCCGCACTTGTGGCACCGCCACACTGGAATGCTCGTCGCCCAATACCTGTTTCTTGAAATGTTCCAGTCAGGCGCAGTCTCCAGCGTATTCTTGAAGCGTCCAAACTTGAGGTGCGCAGGATACCAGTTCATTTGCTCATTTAATTCCAGCAATCGCGCCTTTACCCGCTGGACATTGATAAACCAAGCAGGGATCGCGTGGTAGAACAGCGTAGTTTCACACCGATAACAAAAAGGATACGAGTGCGTGTACATTTGTTCCTTGAACACCAGATTACGCTGTTTCAAATCAAGCGAAACATCCTTGTCCAAATCCTTAAACCACAATCCTTTCCACTGCCCATACATTACGTGTCCTGTCGCGTCAATGTGCTGAATTAAAGGCAGGTCATATTTCTTAATCAGTTCATAATCCAGCTCTCCATACAACGCGACATGCATCACTCCTGTGCCATCCGTCGCCGTGATGCCTTCTCCACCGTCAACAATAATCAATGCCTTGCTTTTTTCGTGCACGGGGTATAATGGCTCATATTCCAAGCCGAGAAGCGCTTTTCCTGGCACGGTTTCGACGATTTTGGCACCGGGAGCAACCAGCGGGAGCGTGTCTTTAGCCAGCCAAAAGTATTCCTCATCCTGCTCAATTTTCACATAATCCAATGCAGGATTGACTGCCAATCCGACATTGCCAAACAACGTCCACGGCGTCGTGGTCCACGCCAGCACAGACGTGTTCTGATCTTTCCTGAGTTTAAACTTTACGTACAACGTCTTTTCCGTGACGTCTTTGTAGCTGTTGTCCATGGCAACTTCAAAGTGCGAGATGGGTGTTTCGCAACGCGCACAGTACAGCAAAACCTTTTTTCCTTCATACAAAAATCCCTTCTGCCACAACTGCTTAAATGCCCACCACACTGATTCGATGTAATTCGTATCCATTGTTTTGTACGAATTATCAAACTCCACCCACCTGCCCAAACGGTGCACTGCCTTCTTCCACTCCTGCGCATACATAAGAACCTTGCCGCGGCAAAATTCGTTAAACTTTACAATTCCAAACTCCTCAATTTGCTTCTTGTGGCGAATCTTCAACTCCTTTTCCGCAATATTTTCAATAGGAAGGCCATGACAATCCCAACCCCACACGCGCTCCACACAAAACCCCTTCATGGTCCAATAACGAGGAATTGTATCTTTAGTAGTTGAGGCCAACAAGTGACCATGATGAGGAAGCCCTGTGGCAAAAGGAGGACCATCATAAAACACAAACTGTTTCTTCCCCTTCCGCTGCTCCACAGACTTCTCAAACACTTTATTCTTGTCCCAGAAGTCAAGAATTTCTTTCTCGTACGCGACAGGATCGGCCATGTGGTTATTTCACGGACGACAGTTTAAAAACTTTGCTCAAGCTAAACTTTTGCAGTTCGCCTTTCGGCTCACGACACTGCAAGAATTCCCTGCCCGCCTAAAGCGTTCTTGGGCAACGATACGTATCCTGCAACCTCCATGCGATCCATGTCGATCACGCCGATCCACGGCACGAATTTGTGGCTGACGTATGCGTACATGCCGCCGCCTGCTTTGAGCCCATACGTAATGGCGTGTGCTCCTGCGCCGGCAGGCAGGACTTTAATAGTGTCAAATGTTGACGCGTTCAAGACCGCGACACTTCCTTCGCCGGAGAGGGCAACAAGAATATATTTTCCATCAGGACTTGGCACTGCCTGTATAGGCGATTTTCCCACGATGTATTCTTTTACCGTCTGTTTTTTGTCCACGTCAAACGCAATAAATTTTCCTGTCACAAGACTCGCAGTCCACGCGCGGGTTCCATCGGCAGAAATGCCTGCAAACAAAGGCAAAGGATCTACGGTATGCTCAAACACTTTCTCATCATGCGTCAAGTCCCACACCGCAATGCTCCCACCTTCTGTATGCGCAACAGCCATCCTTGTGGAGTCTCCGCTTATCCAGTGGCCATGAGGGCCGCGGCCTGCCTCAGCATGTTCGTCGCCATGATCATGAGGTCCATTAATGGTTCGCAAAGTTTTAAGAGTTTCATAGTTAGAATCAAGCACAACGATGCCGTCATCGCCCTGGACCGTCACGTATATTTTTCCACGCGCAGTCATCACGTGCGCAGGACTTTCCCCTACATACACCTGCCGCAACACAAGACCGCTATACCTATCAATGACTGAAATATACTTATCAAACCAATTTGTTTGCAGGACATGATTTCCATCCTCGCTCAGCCATAAATTGTGCGGATTGTTCAAGTGCTTGTCATCAATTACTCTTTTGACCTTCCACGTGGACGCGTCAATGACAACAATAGTTCCTGGCTTTGGTTTTCCCGACACGACCTGAAACTGGGCGTCCAGCCACACCTCTCCCACACCAGGCTGAAACGGCACAGCACCAGGCACTTGCTGTGCGGCAGGCGGCCACGGAAGCCAGCTTGGCAAGCGATCGTCAGGCACTTCCATACCAACACCAATCAAGCCCTGCATATACGGGTGAATCGGACAAAAGTAATGGTAGATTCCAGGGGTGGAAAACGTGTAATTCCATGTGGCAGTGAAGTGACCGCTCGCGAACTTTTCAGGACCTGAAAGGATATTTACAGGGTGAACCACTGCCGCCATGCTGTTGTCCCATGACACTGTCGTGCCAGGAGCAACTTCCAAAACAGCAGGGACATACCATGGTGGAGTGTCCTGTATTTTGATAGTGGTCTGCGTACTGCAAGCGAGCAGCGCCAACAGAACAACACTACACGCTACTCTTTTCCACATAGTCCTGTACCTGTGTCACGTTCCACTCTGTCTTTGTGGAAACAACTTATTTAAGCAAGCGGTATCTTCAGGGATACCATGGAACGGTATCATGCAGCTGACTGCCCTGTCAATGCCATTGTGCAGCCGTTAAAGTCCAAGTGGATGTTTCCCTTGCTTGTGCGGCTTGCACGCGGTCCTGGCAGGTTTTTGTTTTTGAAGAAGTCCTTGTCTCCTATCACCAGCAAGACGCTGGCGTCAAGCCTTAGAAAAGCATATGAGCACGGTTTTGTGGCCAAGCAGAAAGGCGCGTATGTCCTGACAGAAACGGGAAGGCATTTGTTACATGGCGTGAAGAGTTTGTCGTCATCAGACGTGTGTTCTTCATGTGCAGGATATGCGATATGCCGTTCGAGTGACAAGGGCGCTGTACTGTAAAGTTTAAATAGCTGTTAGTTTTACACTGCGTGTAATGGTTTTGCAGCGACGAATCGGATTGGCTTTGATGGCTGCGGCAGTTGTGCTCTTTGTTCTGGGCTATTGGTATGTTACATCTGCAGAACAAGCTTTGCTTACAGGCCATACGCTGACTCAACAAGGAGAATGCGTCCACCAGGAACAAGAAGTCTGCCCATTTCAGCAAATGAATAAACTCGCAGTCCCCAAATATCTCGGACTGTTTGCAGACCTAGTGCTGTTCGCTTGCGGGTTGCACCTGTTTCTCAAGAAAACGCCTGAAGAGCGAGCGCTAAGGCAAGCAAAGAAAACAGCACATGCAGTCGGAGGTCCGGAAGGCAAAGCTTATGAAGAGATCATGAACGCAGGGGGCATGATTTTTCAGAACGAACTGGTTGAGAAACTCGGCCTGTCAAAGGTAAAAGTCACGCGCATTCTGGACAAGCTCGAAGGCAAAGGACTTATAGAGCGAAGGCGACGCGGCATGACAAATGTTGTTATTTTAAAACCGCAGTGAAACTGGTTTTTAATATTTCTTCACGCGCACATCGCCTTTATTAGCTTCAATAACAATGTCATCCTGTTCGGCAAACTTTGTCAGCTTCGTCACCACACCAGGCAACAAGATTCTGTCGCCACGCAATTCAACCTTTGACACGATCTCTTTCGGCTCGCCAATCAACTCCTGCACTACCTTGTCGCCTGCACGACCAGCCAATTCCTTTGTTCGTTCGTACAAATACCGCGCGATTTTCTCCCCAACGTTGACCTTCGTAGCTTTAGATATGCCCTGAATGCCTGGCGACAGGTTGACTTCAATCACCATCGCACCCTTCGGACCGCGCAAAATATCCACGCCGCAAATTTCGGCACCAACTGCCCGCGCAGCGCGAACCGCGATTTGCGAAGTTTTCTCGTCCATTTCAATCCTCTTTGCTTCCCCGCCGGCGTGCAGGTTTGCGCGCTTTTCATCAGGCTGCGCCACGCGCTTCATGGCGGCCACGACACGATCACCAATGACAAACGCGCGAATGTCCGTGCCTCCAGTCTCCACATATTCCTGAATGAGAAAAGGCTGCTTAAGCAATGCGAGCGCGTCGACCATAGAGCTGGCGCTTTCATAACTGTCTGCCAGCATCACACCTTTACCATGAGTGCCAGACGGCATTTTCATCACCACAGGATACGGCACTTTTTTGAGAATCTTCTTCGCAGACTCAGCAGTGGATACCACCCATGTGCGCGGCATAGGAACATTAGCAACTTGAAACTTCAAGTGAGCCAAGAGCTTGTTGTGGCCGATCGTAAACGCACCAGGACGCACTGGCATAAAACACTCCGGCCCCACAACAGTCGTCACTGCCCGCAACAGGTTCGCATACCGTCCAGAACCCTTTGCGTAAATGCAATCATACTGCTTCAACGGCTTTCCGCCATACAGCACCTCTGCACTCGTGCCGAGCATGGACACCTCAAGCTCGCTCACGTTCAAGTGGTCGACACTCGTGAACAATTTTTTCATTTCAGAAACGGTCATCTCTGACGAGATGCTTCCCATGGAAATGACTGCTGCTTTCATTTTGCGGTATCGATCAAAAACCCCCTTTTCAAAATATTCTGGCCAACCAAAACCTTGTACTTCATGTGGCGGCGGTCAGCAAGCGTAAAAGACGCCTTGATTTTCCTGTTGGCGATGATAATTTTAGTCTTGATCACACCACGCACTGTGCTCCCTGAAGCGCTCTTCACTTTCACCGTCTTCAACGTCGGCCCCAGACCAAGCTCGTGCGCCAACACGACATCAATACTCGACCGCGTAGCGCCAGTATCCACCCGCGCAGCCACCCTCTTAGACCGCTCACCAATAATGGACACCTCTTCAGTCATGCCGATAACGGTTTTCATCAACACAATCAAAGCGTTTGAGCTATATTAAGGTTGGTGCTCTTCTGGTACAACACGCAGATGAGGCGGAGTGTGCGCGTCTGTCAGGGGCTTCATGTAGGGGAATAAGAGAACGTCACGGATCGTGTCCTGGCTTGTGAAAAACATGGTGAGCCTGTCAATGCCAATGCCAATGCCACCAAGCGTCGGCATGCCATGCTCCAACGCTTCGATGAAATCTTCATCCAGTGGATGCGCCTCTGTGTGGCCGTCCCTCAGCGCCTGCTGTTCCCTCTCAAACCTTTCCCTTTGGTCCATCGGGTCATTAATTTCGCTCCACCCATCGCCGAGCTCCATGCCGCCAATATAACACTCAAACCGCTCCACAAAACCCGGCTTGGAACGATGAGGCTTTGCCAAAGGAGAAATTTCCTTCGGGTAATCAATAATCCACAACGGCCCTTCCAGCTTTGGAGTGACCAGCTTGTCAAAAATCGCGTTAATGAAAATACCTTTACTGGGCGTTCCCCGAACTTCCAACCTATGTTGAGACACAAACTTTTCCAACTCTTCCATGGACAACTTGTCCACATCGATCTTCACGTGCTGTTTAATCGCTTCAGTCATTGGCACGCGCGGCCACTTGCCTGACACGTCAATCGCGCGATCCTTGTGTGAGAATGAGTATGATCCGAACAACGCCTTTGCAATACTTTTGTAAATTTCTTCAGCCGTGTCCATCATGACGTGATAGTCCGCGCCCACTTCATAAAACTCAAGCATGGTAAATTCAGGATTGTGCGAGTGGTCTGCCCCCTCATTTCTGAAGTTTCTCCCCAACTCATACACTTTCCCAAACCCTCCAACAATCAACCGCTTCAAGTACAGTTCTGGCGCAACACGCATGTACACCTTGGCATGATATTCGTTGTAGTGCGTTGTAAAGGGCTTTGCGTTTGTTCCCCCATACAATGGTTGAAGAACAGGCGTTTCCACTTCCATAAATCCACGATTATTCAGAAACTCACGAATCGTTCTCACGATTTTTGCCCGCGTGTGAAAGACCTTGGTCACATCCGGATTCATGACAAAATCAAGATACCTGCGACGATAACGCAATTCCTTGTCCTGCAACCCGTGCCACTTGTCAGGCAAGGGACGGATCGACTTGCACAACACAGTAAAGTTGTCGACGTTAATCGTCACTTCCCCTGTTTTTGTCTTGAATACCTTCCCAGAAACGCCAATAAAGTCGCCCAGATCAAGCAAGCGAAGCAAGTCGTACTCTTTCAGGTTGTCCTTCTTGCAATAAAACTGCACACGACCAGTCTCATCCAGAATGTGGCCAAAAGACGCGCCACCCATCCTGCGAAGCCCCACAATACGCCCAGCACAAACAACGGTGTCAGCCGTCTTTGCATCCGCTTCAAGCGACCCATACTTTCCAGTCACCTCATTCGCAAGATGCGTCTTGACAAACGTATACGGGTACGGATTGATGCCGAGCTTGCGGAGCTCTTCCAATTTGCGCACGCGTTCAGCAATCAGTTCTTTTTCTGTGGGCATTGACCATCACTGTTTGCGACGATATAAAAAGCTATTGTTGGTACGTGTTTAGCTTCTGTTTTCGTTCGCTCACCGCAAGAGTTTTTGAGAACACGAATTCTCGAAAACCACCATACCCATTTTGCAACTGGTTTTTTATTGGACGGGACACCATCATGGTGGTTTTTGAGACGCTCAGAAATTTTCACTAATTGAATATAACGA
>JACQMZ010000008.1 GCA_016203345.1 Candidatus Woesearchaeota archaeon
GGAGACGTCATCAACATCAAGAAAAGCACGCACGTGGCGCGGATTATTAATGTGTAATTACCTTTAAGAACCTAATCTCATTTGTTATAGCATGCCTAAGTTGATCGTATTTGACGTTGACGGAGTTTTGCTCGATACCGACACCGGAGGATTCAAGCTACTTGCTGAGGCCATTGGCAAGGGCCAAGACATGCGCCGCCTGCATCAGGAATACGAGAAACGTAAGCACGCCGGACCGTGGGGGCTAGAGCAACTCGCACAACTCTTTGCCGGCGTTTCTGAACACACCATGATCGCTCAAAGCCGTGCGATCGTTGAAAAATATCTTCGTCCAGAAACAACAGACGTCATCAAAAAGCTGCGGGAAAGAGGACACCTCATCGTGGCTTACTCCAGCAATCCGCTCTGGATTCTTAATGTTCTCAGGGAAAAATACCAATTGGATGACGTGTGCGGAAATGTTCTTGAAGTTGTCAACGGCATCGTGACAGGCAAACTCCTGCACAAAGTTGATAGATACGATAAGGCAAAGCATCTGGCAGACTACATGGAAAAGAACGGCTTGGCGAAGCAAGACGTTGTGGTGATCGGCGACTCAGTCACAGATCTTCCCATGAGCCAGCACGGCACGTTTTACGCATTCAACACCAAAGATGATGCAGTGAAGAACGCCGCACAGGCAGTCGTTCATCCGCCATTGACGAATCTACTCATATACATTTAGACGAAAATGATTATATAGTCGGAAGGTGTTTGGCCCTTCATGTCTCCTATCGAAGAACTCAGTGCATTAGACAGGGACGTGGGCATTGTTAATGATGCTCTTGCAAAGTATGTCACTGTTTATAGGATTCGGCGCAACCAAGGGCTGATGTATGCGTACGACCTTACTCATCCCGAGCCGCCAGCAGATGTCAAGCAATTTTATCAGACGTACCTGAATTTGGTACAGGCATTGATGGCTGATGAACAGTTTCACCTGTTCGCGCGAGTGCATGCTGTCGCTCCCCTGCTTCCTCCAGAAGAATCTCTGAAATACGCCGTCCTCCATTACCGATCGACGCTGGCTGGGCAAATCACAGAGCAAAATCCAGTTGTTATGAATGAATTGTTCGAGCTGCGCCAGAAAGCTGAGCAAAAACTGCCTGAGTACAAAGCACGAATAGACACTCTGGCAAGAAATATTGACGCGACGGTGAAAATGTTGAGAAAAATGCGCGTGCTGTGAGAAAGTTTTAAATAATCACTTTATCCCCGCACCGGTATGACAACCAAAACTCTTCTCGGAATTTTTGTACTACTATTGCTGGCAGTCGCATGCGCACCAAAGGAAGCTGCTCCTGCGGCAGAAGCAGACGTCACTGTCAGAATCAAGGATTTTGCGTTCATCCCTGAAGTGGTCACCGTCAAGGAAGGCCAGACCATCAAATGGGTCAATGACGATTCTGCAGTGCACACTGTCGAAGCAAACAACAAGGCATTCAGCTCGCCAGAACTGTACCAAAATGACGCATGGGTGTGGAAGGCAGACAAGAAAGGAGCGTATGAATACATCTGCGGCATACACCCCAGCATGAAAGGAAAAGTAGTGGTCGAGTGATTTTTGCGAGTTCGTAAGACTCACTCAGCAAAAATCAGGAAACGAGGAACAAAAAAGATGAAATGGGCAACCGTTCTTTTATTTTCGCTTTTGGTCACTGTCGCGATGAATTCTCTTGACATGATTTATCATTTGGCAACAGACACGGCAGTTCATCTTGGATACGTAACGGTAAAATTCGTCGTGATATTCCTTGTCGTTTTACTGATTGCCTTGCTTGCAGGCATTGGACTGGAAGAAGGCATTGTTACCATGGTTGGCGGACCCTCCATTTTTTACATCTACTACACGTACGCCACGCCTACACTGGACCGCTCCAAATGGGTGCTTGATGAAAATTTTGGCTACGTCTTCGTCCACGCGGCTGCGCTATTCCTCGTGTACTGGCTGACGACACGATTTGTCATGGACATCAGGTCACAAACAGACCCAGTCAAAAAATACTCTGCATTAGCAGTTATTCTTGCTGCCTTTGGCCTGCTCTTTGTGCTCGTCAGCCACGCCACACTGAAATCAATCGGCATGCACATGGAACTCGGACAAAACGGCATCTTTTACCTCGGCATAGGACTACTCGCAGGAGCAGCGGCCAGCGGCGCACTCGCATTCAAACACCAGCATTCCTTTATCCCGCAGGATGTGCCCAGTAGAATCGCGCGGTCTGCAACCATAGCAATTCTCACAGCTTTGTGTGTTGCGGCAGTGGAAATAGGCATTCATATGCTGCTCAAAACGCCACAACTCGTTAATGCACTTCGCGTATTCATCGACGCGTCATACATCTACTGGCTTGTACTTCTCATCGCCGCGCCTGTCGCAGTCATTCTTGCGCTGTCAGGATTTGCCGCACGAAGCATTGTGGGAGCAAGCGTATTGGCAGGCGCGGCAACAGCCGCACTGCTCGAGCTCACGCCATGGATAGCCCTGCATGTTGTTCTCACTCTTGTTTTGGTGAAGGCACTCACACTTCTTATACCTGCGGAGGAATTCCTATGAGCAAAAAAGGATACCTTATACTCTTCCTTGTGGGCCTTGCGTTGGCGATCGTCTTCATGTTCCTGCCCCCCAAACTCATCATCTCATGGGGACTCGGCATCGCCAGACACAACGATCGCGTTATGATAGGCACAGTAGGACTGATTCTGGCGTACGTCAGCGCGTACAAGCTCTTCCGCCTTGTCAGAGAACAAGACGAGTTATAGCAACGCTCAACAATCACGCATTTTCTGAATACTGCTGCAGAATAATTAGTTCGTACCTGTTTAGCTCTCCTGTGAGTACGAATTTTGCGAACTCCCTCGCTTGCGCTCGGTCGTTCAGCAAAATTCACAATATTTGTAAGTGAATTACTACGGGAGCTTTGTGACTACGTTAAGATAAGGTAC
>JACQMZ010000111.1 GCA_016203345.1 Candidatus Woesearchaeota archaeon
CCCGCAAGGGCTTGACGAGAAGCGCTGCGTAAGGTTGCTGGGGATTATAAGGGGCCGCTGGAGCCCCTTATTTCATTTAAAAAACTATTGGCTAGGTTTTTCTGAAGGCCGCGTTTCCACACGATTCCTGCGCATGCGCTGCCATGCACTACTGCCAAGCTCTCGCGCTTTGCCAACAGCAAGCGCTCCTAACCTATAGCCGCCGTATACTGGCGCAAAAGCAACTGCCGCAACTCTCTGGCCAGTCTGGCTTCGGCCGCCTGGGACAGGCTCTGTGAGCTTGTACGCCACAACAGCCAGCGCAAGATACGCGCCAATGCTTGCGTCAACCAAGTGCGGGTGCGCATGCCACGTGTCGCTGCCATAACCAATAACTGCAGTGAAACCCTGACGGAATGCGCCGGGCTGTGATTCTGCTTCCTGAGCAGCTGCTTCTTTGCCTTCAATAGCCGACAATCTCTCGTCAAGCGATTTTTCAGCAGTATTAACTGCATTCTGAACTGCGCTGACGTCAGCTGTCGTTGCATATGAACCAGAATTAATAGTTGCCACCTGCCCTGCAAGTGTTGCTACGCTGCCCTCAACTGCATTCACCGAACCTGTAGTCGCCAAATCTGCATGACTGTGGGTCTCTGAAGCAAAACCTGTGTGGGCATGGCTTGCAGGTGCATAACCTGCGAGGTCAGCCTGTCTGACAAGCGCATCTCTTGCACTGCCATCGCCGGCAATTCCGTGCAATACTGAGCGGAGGCCTTCAAGAGTTCGACCCTGATCTTGCTGCTGTGCACGGTATTGCCGTACTTCACCCTGGAGTGTATTGAAAAATTCACGGCCTGTCGCGTTGGATTCGCGCACAGTTGCCAATTGTCCGCTCAACGCTTCGTATTGGTCCCTCTGTTGCTGTCCTACGCCTTCCAATGCATCCACTTTCACCTGCAGTGCGGCATACGAAGAAGAGTCCACACCTGCGGTGCTAGCTTGCAGACGAGCAAGGTCGCCACGGAGTGTGCCGACTTCATTTGCCAAACCATTCACGTGAGCACGCAAGTCAGTAAGGATGGAGTCTGACGTAACGGGAGCTGCATTTGCTGGATCAACGTGAACATTTGCGTTCACTGGTGGTCCATCTACTGTTATATGTGGAGACGCGATCTGACCGTTGTCTGACGCACCGTCAGTCGTATGTGAATCTGCAATTGACGGAATATTACCTCCCTGTGATGCGCATCCAGCGGCATAACCCAGCACAGCAAGCGAACCTGCCAGTGCCGCGCTTCGCGGTAAACGATTGTTTCTATAAGCAAAACTTTGGTGTTGATGTGGTCTGTACATTTTCTTATACCCCCAAGATATTTTATCACCCCTCAAAGGTGGTTATATTTAAAGGTAGTGTTTGCGATACGTGTTTAGCTTCAGTCTTCGTTCGCTCACTGTAAGGGTTTTCGAGAACACGAATTTCGCGAATTCGCGCCTGCCGGCGCTCATTCAGCGAAATTCACATTTTAGTTCTACTTCGTTACCAGTGTTGTCGGCCGTAGCCACGATGCTTTCGTAGTAATCGAATGATGTGAATTTTCTTGAGTGAGCGCTCAGAGCGCGAACTCAGAAAATTCTGACCGGCGCAGCGGGATTACACGTCGAGTTCCCTGACGTCCTTTGCATGCTCCATTATAAAGTCCCGTCTGGGCTCGACTTCGTCGCCCATCAGCATGGAGAACAGTTCGTCTGCGCGAACAGCATCTTCAATCGTAATCTTCTTCAACGACCTGTCGGCAGGATTCATTGTCGTGTCCCATAATTGGCGTGGATTCATCTCGCCCAGGCCTTTGTAGCGCTGAATGCCTGCATCCTTGCCCCACTCCGCCACAACTTTATTTTTTTGCTCGTCATTGTATACGTATTGTACCTTTCTGTTTTTCTCAATCTTGTACAAAGGCGGCAGAGCAAGATAAATGTGGCCATTGTCAATCAACGCTTTCATATACCGGTAGAAAAACGTCAACAGCAAACACGCGATGTGATTGCCATCAACATCAGCATCAGTCATGATGATTATCTTATGATAGCGAAGCTTGGCGACATCAAATTCCTCTCCGATGCTTGTCCCGATGGCAGTGATTAACGTGCCCACTTCCTCATTCTGAAGAACCTTGATCAATCGCGCCTTTTCCACGTTAATGATTTTACCCCTCAACGGAAGAATGGCTTGGAATTCACGATTACGACCGCCTTTGGCCGAGCCACCCGCGCTGTCGCCCTCGACGAGAAACAATTCAGATTTTGTTGGATCTCTGCTGGCGCAGTCAGACAGTTTTCCTGGGAGAGTTGAAATGTCCAAAGCACCTTTTCGGCGCACCAGTTCACGCGCCTTGCGAGCAGCCTCTCGCGCCCGTGCGGCATCAATGCATTTTTGCACAATGGTGCGCGCAACACCCGGATTTTCTTCAAAAAAAGTTGACAACTGGTCGTTGGTCATGCTGTCCACGATTCCCTTGACTTCAGAATTTCCAAGCTTTGTCTTCGTCTGGCCTTCAAATTGCGGATTCGGGACTTTCACGCTGACGACAGCAACAAGACCCTCTTTCATATCTTCACTTGAGAGCTTGATATCCTCCTGCAACAATTTCTTAGTCTCAGCATAATTGTTCAGGCTTCTCGTCAGCGCCGTCTTGAAACCACTCAGATGAGTGCCGCCCTCATGCGTGTTGATGTTGTTCACAAAAGAAAATACCGTTTCGGTGTACTCCACATTGTACTGCACTGCCACCTCGACACGCACATCATCCTTTGTCTTGTCAAAATAAATCACTGGGTGAAGCGTCTTCTTATTCTTGTTCAACAGCTCGACAAACTGAACAATACCCCCGTCAAACTTATACACGACAGTTTTCTCTGTGCGCTCGTCAGCAAGCGAAATTTCCAAACCCTTGTTCAGAAACGCAAGCTCTCGAAGCCGGTGAGACAGCGTGTCAAAGTTCCATTCTCCTGTTTCGATGATCGACCGATCAGGCGTGAAGGTGATAATCGTGCCAGTGCCCTGTGCATCCCCCTCAACCACGAGCGGGGTGGATGGAACACCCTTCCTGAATTCCTGCCGGTAAAGCTTGCCATCACGCTTCACCTGCGCAATCAAATGTTCGCTCAATGCGCACGTGCACGAAATGCCCACGCCGTGCAGGCCACCTGAAACTTTGTAGGCATTCTTGTCAAATTTGCCACCCGAATGCAAGACAGTCATGACAACAGTCAGCGCAGGAATCTTGAATTTAGGATGCACGTCCACAGGAATGCCCCGGCCATTATCTGCGACAGAAACATAACCATCGTTTTTGATGACGATGTCAACCTTTGTGCAAAACCCTGCCAGCGCCTCGTCCACTGAATTGTCAATCGCCTCAAATGCCAAATGATGCAGGCCACGCGCGTCAGTCGAGCCAATAAACATACCAGGCCGACGCCTGACAGCATCCAGCCCTTCAAGGACTTGGATCTCCTCTGCACCGTATTTTTTGACTGGTTCTTCTGCCATTTTATGCCACTTTATCGTCGAGAAAATACCCCTGTTCTCGATAAAAAAGAAACGAAGAGGGTATTTAAAGGTTACGCGAATGTAGATTTTAAATATGAGTTCCTCTTGCAGATGCATATGCTCTACACTATCGCGCGGTGGACGCTCTTCCCTCTTCTTCGACTCGTGTTTGTGCGGACAGTGACTGGCGTTGAGAATTTGCCATCCACTGGACCCTACATTATTGCGTCCAACCACGCCAGTTACGGAGACGCCCCACTGCTGGTTGCCGCTCTGGATCCGCACGCCAAAGGAAAAATTCATTTCGTGGCGTGGAAAGCTTTGGCGAAAGTCTGGCTTCTGCGATGGATGATTCCTGCATTTGGCGGTGTGTTTGAAAACGGCAGTATTGACAAACTGCTCGACCTCCTTCTGCATGGACACGTCGTCGGCATCTATCCAGAAGGAGGACGCACGCACAACGGAAAAATCCAGAAAATCACACATTCAGGAACCGGTGTCCTTGCGGCAGACAGCGGCGCGCCAGTCATCCCAGTCAAAACCATCGGGCTCTATGAACTCTGGCCATACAACAAACTCCTGCCGCGCATCAGCAAATCCATAGAATTTCGAATTGGGAAGCCGCTCCATTACAAGGGACGAACACGAAAAAAAGACCATGTTCAGTTTGGAAACAAAGTGATGAAGGAAATTGACGCGCTTTAAATCTGAACATCAAAATAATTCGCCGCAGGAGGATGTTCCAGAACCGTGAATTGTGCCCTTCAGCTGTTTCGTCTTTTGGATAATCGTTTCACGAGCAACCTGACTCCACTTGATCTCTGGATGTCGTTTCATCTTTGACATATTTACATACTTTTCTCTAACACTTTCTTCAACGCCGCAATCGCCACTTCGATCTGCCTGCCGTTGGGTTCGCTTGTCGTCAAGCGCTGGAACCACAATCCTGGCTGCACAATCGCGCGAATTATCTTTCGGTCATAATGACGCGCAGAAAACTTCAACACTTCGTATGAAATGCCTGCAATCACTGGAATAAGGAGTATGCGTTCCGCGATGTTAATGTACCAGTACTGGCTTTTCAGCACGCTAAAGAGAACAATACTCATGCCGATCACGAAGACCAACAGACTGGTCCCGCAACGCGGGTGAATACGCGAACACCTTCTCACATTTGACACCGTCAATGGAAGCTTGTGCTCAACACAATTCACTGCCTTGTGCTCTGCCCCGTGGTATTGAAACACGCGGCGGATGTCTTTCATCATACGGATGACAACCAAGTATCCGACAAAAATTCCAAACCTGAAACCGCCGTCGATTAGGTTAAACTTCAAATCCACATCGCTTTGGAAAAGCTTTGTCAGGTAATATGGAGCGATGACAAACAGGCCAATCGTTGCCAGAATGGAAATGGCAAATGTCATGATAAGTTCCTTTTTTGAGAATTCCTCTCCTGTGCTGGACTGCTGGTCCGCAGACCACGCCAGAGTTCTCATGCCGAGCGCTGTCATCTCAATCAAGAACACAACCCCCCTCACAACAGGAAGACGCAAGAATCTGCTTTGCTCAGTCACAGACTTAAAATGTTGCGTCTGGAACACGATTTTACCTTTCTTCCTCACCGCAGTCGCTATCCTATCTTCTGAACGCATCATCACGCCTTCAATCACTGCCTGACCACCAACATAACTGGGCATGAAGGGATGAAGAATTCAATGCCTTTTATAGATTATGATTTCATAAACCAATCAACACTTTCGCCAGCTTAAAACTGTCATGGCGCAGGATTTCTTTCTCGTTCAGCAAGTCAGCTTCAACAACAGGAACTGTAATGTTTTCCTTGTCAAATCGGACAGGGAACGCCCGCTCCTGCGCGTACTTGTCAACCAGAACAGATGACGCAGTAGAAGTGTTCACTACCACGCCGTCAAGCGGGCAACCCACGTACGACGTTACTTCGCGCACAAAATCACTTGCCGAAAATCCATGAGTCTCCCCCCATTTTGTCATCACATTGCACACGTACAGTTTCTTGGCATGCGTAGCTTGCAACGCCTCCCGTATGCCGTGAACAAGGATGTTTGGCAGGACAGACGTGTACAAATCCCCCGGACCGATGACCACAAGATCTGCAGTATCAATGGCGTCAACGCAGTCTGCCAGCGCGTGCGCAGACGGCTGAAGAAAAATCCGTTGGATTCTCAAAGAACCATCGTGTTTGGGAACGTCGATATTTGTCTCGCCGCGGATCTGCGTCCCGTCAGACAATTCTGCGCACAAGTGACAATTGTCAAGCGTCACAGGCAACACCCGTCCTTTGATGTTGAAAAGACTTGACAAGTAATCAATGGCTCCGCGCTCATTACCGATAATGTCTGTCAAGGCAGTCAGCCACAAGTTGCCAAAACTATGCTGGCTCAAACCTTCCCCTTTTGTAAACCGATAATTCAGCAAGTCGCGCAAAATCCTTGTTTTTTCGGTCTCGGGCGCCAGCGCGAGTATACACCTGCGAACATCACCGGGAGGAAGATAGCCAAACTCATCCCTCAGCTTTCCAGTGCTGCCGCCAGAGTCAAACATGGACACGATGGCGGTCAGGTAATGGGTGTATTGCTTTAATCCCCGCAGAACAGTATACGCGCCAGTGCCGCCGCCAATCACCACTATCTTTTTCACGGCTACAACGCCAGTGGGAGGCGTCTTAAAGCTTGTGGATGATGCATACATCCTCCCACATGTTTAAAAGCACCTGCCATCTTCCCCCCGTATGGAGTCAACCATTATTTTCGATGCGGCACAAAAAGCTCAAGTCATTCAACCGTCAGAAGATCCTTTAACCACGTTGGCGTTGGCAGTCCTGTTTGTTGGTTTGCTTGGCGTCATCACCTACTTGTATAAATTCACACATTCACGCGCGGCTAGCGAAAGCCATGTTTCGTACAAGCGTGCCGACGAGCATCCTGCCATCACCCGCCTACGCTCATTACGATATCGTTAATAC
>JACQMZ010000103.1 GCA_016203345.1 Candidatus Woesearchaeota archaeon
GCCAAAAAGCAAGAATTTCAAATCGAAGAGGAAACGACCTTCTTTAGCTCGGTTATTTCACATTCTTATTATGCAATCTTTTATGGGGCAAAAGCCATTCTTCTCACGAAAGGCATCAAAACAGAAATGCCTGATGTTCATCAAACATGTCCAACTCGTGTTAGAAAAGTAGCCTGCCACAGGTCAAAACAATCTTTCAAGAAGCAAAAGCCTCATCTCGACGCATCTGATTGTCGCTCAAGATCATTCTTCTTGTTCACAGCAAACGACTTGCCATCGCACTGGAACGCTGCATACAGCTCGTCAGCAAGCGCTTCCACCAAAGACTTTTTCTTGTTAAAGCACTGTCCGTACGCGCCCCACACAAAATGACGCAATGCGATGTCCACACGACGCTGAGGCGCGCAATCCACTGCCTTCGGATACCTCGCGCCACCATACTCGATCGTGATAATCTCCTCACGCGGAGCAGCATTTTCCACTGCCTTGACCAACACCTTCAACGGGTTCTGGCTGGATTTTTTTTCGATCAGCGCAAGCGCGTCACGAACAGCATTCATAGCAGTCAATGCCTTGCCTGTACAGTAACCGCTCGTACGATAATGCTTGTGCTTCTTAATGTGACCAGGAATCATCACTTTGTTAATGAGGCGCTCAACGATAAACGTCTTGCTCTTGTGAAAACGATTTCCTGCATACCTCGCACCAGTCTTCGGAATCACACGAGGCTCAACAGACACGTACCGCTGAAGTCCCTGATCTTCCACCTTCAAATCCTTAGTGCTCCACCTGTTAAACGCGAGAACTTCCATTTTACTTGCGTGCCTTCTCCAGCTTGCCGCTCAACAAGTCTCCCAAACTCTGATCATTCACCTTGATAATCTGCCACCGCACGCCAGGAATATCCCCCTTAGCACGGCCCTTCTTGCCACCAATACATTCTATAATGACTTCATCATGCTCGTCAACCATTTTCAGCGCGCCTGTGCCCGGCATAAACGCAGTAATGGGCCTGCCATTCTTGACCAACTGCACTTTCGCGCACTTTCTCATTGCAGAATTCGGCTGCTTTGCCTCAACCTGAATTTTTTCCAAAACAATCGCTTTCGCCTGAGACGCGCCCCCCAATGGATCTGCCTTCGTCTTCAAATCAAACAATCTTCGCACGTACGCCTTGCTGTGCAATCTACCAATCTTTCGGCGCCGCCTCAAGGATTTTCCAGCATTCAACCCGTTTGACTTATTACCCATTTACGGCCTGTTTAACTTGTTTTTCATTTACGAAACCCGCATTTCAGTGACAGGAAAATATCTCTGAACAATCGCCTCATTCGCGCGCAAATGGCAAGCATTCCGGCCAATCAGAACACCCCGCGACAGCGAATCAGGAGCGGCAATCGTCACGATATCGTCCTCAATCACGATATTTTTAACAAGAACAGGATACAGTAAGTTCTTTATAAAACTTATGCAATCATCACTAAACTCCACCAAACGCACACGCTTCTTCAACAACCTGACAAGAGTCTGCACATTCCGCGCCTTAGGACCAATCGCCCGCCCCAACTCGTTGGGCAACACCACAAACACAAACGCGTCCTCAGTCTCGATACAATCCTTTAACTTCGCGTGCGTCACTTTCTCAAACAACGCCATCACCTGCAAGAGATGAACGTCAAACACGATCTTTCCCGCACTTTTACCGTTCCCCATGCCGCTCACTTTGAAACGCCCAATACAGAAATCGCGAACTGCTTCTTGCACACCACGCCCAACTCATCGCTTGGAACGTCCAACACCACCACGTCAATCCCTTCTATCTTACCGTAATAATCAAGCGTGCCACGCGTCCTTTTGTCGCAATTCGATGCCACAAACACTCTCGCTACCGAGCTCGCGCGCAGACCAGCCACTACCTGCTTCGTCCCGACCACGAGCTTCTTTGCCACCAACAATTTTCTGATTTCAGATATTACGTCAGCCATGCAATCACTTCGCCTTCGCTACTTTGCCTTTCATAACCAGGCCCGGCAGACCTGTTCCAATCGGAACCGGCTGATTCAACATAACATTCTCCACTACAGAGTTCAACTTGTCCACTTCACCGGTAAGAGCCGCATTAATAATGTGTTTGATCGGCGTTTCAAAACTCGCCCGCGCAAGCACAGACGCCTTCTCGCTCACCACACCATAACGCGTAATGCCCTTGATCTCGCCAGACGTGCACATGGTATCAGCCACCAGCATAATGTGGCGAATGTCAACGTTCAAGCCCTGCGTTTCAATCACTTTGAACACTTCATCAATAATCGCCTGACGGGCAGCCTCAATACCAAGAACCTCTGCAACCTCGTGAATGTCATTAGATACAGTCCTCGTCGCGTCAACAAACTCCAAATCCAACACCTTCTTCAAGTTCGTGCCAGACGTGATAATAAGAAACTCCTCCTTGCGCTTCACCGGCAACACCTGAAAAATGCCCTTGACGCCAGACACGTACACACCCTTCACCTTCTCCTTCAACTTATACAAGTCATTCATGCTGGTCTCATCACGCTTCTTAAGCTTGAGCACAATCGTATCACCTTCTGCTTTCATCGTGCCCTCCTTCACCAGCTTCTCGGCATTGCGCACAACAATGGACGGCGTCAGCCCAAACTCCCTGCACTTTTCAGCAGAAAGCTTCAACTCAATCTTCAACTCAGAAATGTTCATCGAATACTCGCTCACCAACTCACCCACCTTGACTTCCTTCACCTGCAGGGCAATCTCCTTAATATCCTTCCCCTTATCATACGGGCTCTTCAAATAAATCTCCATCATCGGAGTCGCAGGATTCTTCCGCCCATCAAGAATTTCGATAATACGCGGCAAACCCATAGTAACATTCATTTCTGCAACACCTGCGTAGTGAAACGTGTTCAAAGTCATCTGCGTGCCTGGCTCTCCAATCGACTCAGCACCCACCAAACCCACCGCCTCTCCGGGATCAACACGAGCGGCCGTGTATTCCTCAAGCACACGCTCCGCCACCTTTTTAATCTTCGACTGAGGTGCAAGCTCTTCAATCTCGCGCAATAGTTTCAGCGGCAACAACCCCTCAAACTTTTCAAGCTCCTTGTGCATGGTACACCTCTACACCTCATCAATGATTCGCTTCACGTCAATCTTGCCACTCTCGCTCTTCGCCACGTCCACACCATCCTCACCATACTCAAACTGGATAATGCGGCCGTTCGCGTCACGCACCGTCTGGTCATACTCGACACGCATGTCCTGCATGGCATTCGCCAGCCGGCGATACAAATAGCCAGACTTAGGCGTACGCAACGCAGTATCCATCAACGCATCCCTGCCAGTAATCGCGTGAAAGAAAAACTCCTTAGGCGACAAGCCATGCTTAAAGCCATGACGGATAAAGCCGTGCGCCTCAGACGTCAAATCACCAGGCCTGAAACAACTCAACGTGCGCCCCAAATACCCCTTCTCGATCCGCTTGCCACGCATAGCCTGCTGGCCCACGCACGCCGCCATCTGCGCAAGATTCAAAAAGTTTCCACGAGCGCCACTATCCGCCATCACAATCGTGTGCGTCCTCTTGTTCGCATACTCCTTCACGATCTGACCGCACTTGTTACGCGCCTTATTCAACACCTCAAGAATCTTCAACTCCAATGTCTCCTGCGCAGTCCTGCTGGGAAACACTTCCATTGACTTCTCATGAAACGACTGGATGATAGAACTCACTTCTTCTTCAGCCTTGTTCAGCGTATCCTGCACCATCTCCCGTGCCAGCTGAGGCAGATCGCTGTCAGCCAAGCCCGCAGAAAACCCATTCCGCGTCAACGTTTCAATACCCAGCTTAAAAATCATGTGCAACACCTGCATGGTTGCAGACGCGCCATACTTTTTGTGCAGGGAACGCAACAACACGCCATCACCCTCGCCGCCAATGCTGTGCGTGTCCATCACGCCATCCAACAACTTCCCCTCCTTAATCACCACAGGCTGGCCACCCTTAGTCACGCCATTATAATTAAACTCCTCAGGCAACACCATGCTGAAAATCTCCCTGCCAGTCACGGTTTTCTTATTCGGCAACCGGGAAAAGTCATGCACTCCTGCACTGCACAACAAGTCAATCGCATCCTCCCGCGACAATTCCAAATGCTTGGTCAACAAATAATTGCCTGAAATGCCGTCATGAATGCACCCAATCACAGACAACCCATACCTCGGACTGATCAACTGGTGCTGGATCTCCATCAAAATCTCTGCCTCAGCACGCGACTCCTCAGTCTGAGGAATATGCAAGTTCATTTCATCACCGTCAAAATCAGCGTTGTACGGCGCGCACACCGCAGGATTCATGCGCAACGTTCTGCCTGGAAGCACCTTCACACGGTGGCACATCATGCTCATCCTGTGCAAGCTTGGCTGACGGTTGAAAATCGCGACATCGCCGTCCAGCAAATGACGCTCAACCACGTAACCCGGCTGAAGCTCTTCCACAGCCGCTTCCTTGGTTTCTTCCGTAATCTTTTTCTTCTTGCCATCTGGCCGAATCACGTAATTCGAGCCAGGATACACCTGCGGGCCCCTCTCAACAAACTTCTTCAAGTACGCAAGATTCCAATCCGTAATCGTTTCAGGCACTGTCAGCTTCATCGCAATGCTCTTTGGAACACCAACTTCATTAATTTTCAACATCGGATCAGGGCTGATCACTGTGCGCGCGCAAAAATTCGTACGCTTGCCTGCAAGATTATGCCTGATACGGCCCTCCTTGCTCTTAATACGCTCAGTAATCGTCTTCAACGGCTGACCAGAACGATGACGGGCAGGAGGCAATTGCGCAATCGTGTTGTCAAAAAAAGTCGTGACATGATACTGCAACAAGTCCCACAAGTCCTCAATAATTATTTCAGGAGCGCCAGCATTAATGTTTTCAAACAAGCGCTGATTAATCCTGACAATATCACCCAACTTATGCGTCAAGTCATCCTCAGAACGCTCACCACTCTCCAGCGTAATCGACGGCCTGATCGTCACTGGCGGAATGGAAAGCACAGTCAACACCATCCATTCAGGACGAGCCACCTGCGAATTAATGCCAAACAGCAGACAATCCTCGTCAGGAATCCTCTCCATCCGCGTCCTCACTTCAATCGGCGACAACCGCTTCTCATTCTCCACAAAACTCGTCGGCTTCTCAATCTGCACCTTATACTGCTTTGCCTTGCAATGCGGGCACTTGTTCACAGTCTTCAACGAATCAATAACTGCCTTCACAGCCAAACGGCGGGCATCAATGCCCTCTTCCTGCTCAACCCGATTCAAGACCTGCATATACCTGCCGATCTTTTCCTGCGGAATCAACACACGACCACACTCGCGGCACGTCGTGCGCAACAAGATATGAACAATACGGATAAACTTCACGTGAAACACAGGCCGCGCCAACTCGATATATCCAAAATGGCCAATGCACTCCTTCAACTTAGACCCGCACGTCTTGCACTTCAAACCAGGATCAATCACGCCCAAACGAACATCCATCAAGCCGCCATCAACAGGGTAGCCCTCCTTGTCATACAATTCCGGCGTCACAATCTTCGCAGACGCCATCTTCTTAATCATCTTCGGACTCAACACGCCAAACACAATACTCTGCACCTGCTTGTGCACATACGTCTGAAACGCCTCAAACGACGCGCGCTCACGCGGCTTATCCTCGACAGCAGACTTGACCTCATCGTCAGGCACTGGCAAAGGAGTTGACGGCATAGGCAACGGCTTCGCCGCCTCCTTAGCAGGCAAAGCAGGCAATTCGACAGGCGCCTCAAGAGCAGGTGTTGTTGTTTCTGATTCTTTCTTGCGTGGCATGCAGTCCCTCAATACTTGTTTTTCAACATCAGTTTTGGATAAATCCCCAACGACTTAAACTCGTCCAATATCAACTTGAACGCGTAACTCACCTCAATGTCACTCACTTCAACATTGTCACCGCAAATCGGGCAATACCTCTTATTCTTGATCGCGTCATGAATCGCGATAATGCCGCAACCCTCGCACACAGGCACGATCGTGCGGTCAGAATCAAACCGCTCCTTCAACAACAAGCTCGCCCCATGCGCAACAAACGTGTCCTTCTCCATCTCGCCAAGGCGCAAACCGCCTTCCTTCGCACGACCCTCAGTCGGCTGACGCGTCAACAACTGAATCGGGCCGCGCGCACGCGAGTGAATCTTGTTCGCGACCATATGCTTGAGCTTCAAATAATACATTGTTCCCACAAAAATCTTCGCCTCATACTGCTCACCAGTCATGCCATTGTACATCGTCTCCGTGCCATTCTCGCGGAAACCCAAACGCTTCAACTCCTTGCGCAACGCCTCTTCAGGCTCAGCATCAAACGTCGTGCCATCAATCAGCCTGCCAGCCAACGCGCCAGTCTTGCCGCCCACCAACTCAATCAAATGCGAAATCGTCATACGCGACGGAATACCGTGAGGCGTAAAAATCAAGTCAGGAATAATCCCACTTGCCGTGAACGGCATGTCAGTCTCCTGCACAATCAAGCCAGTAATACCCTTCTGGCCGTGACGCGACGTAAACTTGTCCCCAATCTCAGGAATGCGCTGGTCACGCAAACGCACCTGAACCAGCTTGTTCCCCTCCTCGTTCTCAGTCACCAACACAAAATCAACAACGCCTTGCTCGCCATGCTTCAACGCAAGAGAAGACTCACGCCGAATATTCGACGCAAGCGAATACTCCTCCAACGAGCTCAAAAACCTGGGCGGACTCGTCTTGCCAATCACGACATCCTCCTCCTTAATCGCTGCCTCAGGAAACACAATGCCATCATCCTCAAGCAGGCGATAATCACGCTCGCTCTTGTAGCCCTTTGCTTCCTTCTGCGGAATAGAAACCTCATCCATCAAACCGCCAGAATACCGCAACTCCTCAGCCACTGCAGGCCGGAAATACGTACTGCGCGCAAATCCGCGCTCAATCGAACCCTTATTCAAAATAACAGCATCCTCAATATTATATCCCTTAAAGCTCATCACGGCAACCACGATATTCTGGCCAGACGGATGAGCATTATAGTCAGACAAATCATGCATGATCGACTGCACGATCGGCGCCTGCGCGGTATGCAAAATGTTCACGTCCATGTCCATGCGCACAGGGAAATTAGACGCATAAAAGCCAATCGACTGCTTCAAGTTCCGCGCCCCAATAATCAAACGAGCAGACTGGATGTAATCACCATACGGCACCAGCGACGTGCACAAGCCAAGCATCACCAACGGGCTTATCTCCAAATGCGTGTGCTGAGCAGTCAACTCACTCTCTGAGAACGCTATCAGACAATTCTCCTCCTCGCCAGCATCCAAATACTCAATCACGCCCTGCGCAACAACATCATTCCACGAAATTTCATCCTTCTGCAACTGCTTAATGTGCTTCTCAGTCAACAATGGAATACCATCCTTCACCACGACCAACGGGCGGCGCACACGGCCACGGCCGCACTCCACCATCACCCTGTCCAGCGGTTCAAACCAGTGCACATTGACGATTTGCGACACGCCACCCTTCCTGCGCTCGCTACGCACCTTTTCCATAAACTCGCGGGGATCCTCCACAGTGCCTGCAAACTGGCCATTCACAAACACCTCGCTCATGGCGACACCCCCTTCAAGCCAAGGGATTTCAGCACGGACTTCACTTCCTCAACATTCGCGTCATTCGACATGCTCGCCAGCAACGACAAGTTCTTGCGCAACCCGATATTCGTGCCTTCAGGCGTCTCGCTCGGACACAACCTGCCCAAATGCGTGGCGTGAAGCTCACGCGCCTCAAAATTCTCCTGCGAAGAAGACAACGGAGACACGACACGCTGCAAGTGCGACAACGTATTCAAGTAATTCAAGCGCTGAATACGCTGAGAAATGCCCTTCCTGCCACCCACCCAGTTCCCCGTCGCCATCGAGCTGTAAATCCTGCTCGTCAGCAACTTGTCCCGAATAATCACCTTGATAGACGGAAACTTTCCACGCTTCACGATGCGCTGGAA
>JACQMZ010000106.1 GCA_016203345.1 Candidatus Woesearchaeota archaeon
GGCTTGACGAGAAGCGCTGCGTAAGGTTGCTGGGGATTATAAGGGGCCGCTGGAGCCCCTTATTTCATTATTCACATTTTAGTTTTACAGCGTTTTGTGAATTTTCCTGAATGAGCCGCAAGAGCGGCGAATTCGGAAAATTCGTACCCACAGAATAGCTAAACAGGTACCTTTGTTCATAATGTTTATATATGATTCTCGTCAGCGACCGTGAATGGCTGTTCTCGTCACTGGTGGCGCTGGGTTTATTGGGAGTCACGTGGTAGATGCAGTGCTCGCCCGCGGTGATGAGGTGGTGTGCATTGACAACCTGAATTCGTATTATGATCCTTTGCAGAAGATTCGAAACATTCAGCCTCATCTTGACAACCCGAAGTTCAGTTTTTTTTGCAGGGACGTGTGTGAGCGGCACAAGATGGGTGAATTGTTTGACGCGTTTAAGATCGACAAAGTGGTTCATCTTGCGGCGCGTGCGGGTGTGCGTGCGAGTATTGAGAGCCCTCACGTCTACACTGAAGCGAATGTCGAGGGCACGGTGAATATGCTTGAGTTGGCGAAGACTCATGCGGTGAAGAATTTTGTGTTCGCGAGTTCCAGTTCTGCGTATGGCCCGCGCATTGATCCTGTGTTTTCTGAGGCGACGATTCATGCTGATTGTCCTGCCAGTCCGTATGCGGTGAGCAAGAAGAGTGGGGAGCATTTTTGTCACATGTACAGCAACCTTGGCAATATTCCCGTGACTGCGTTGAGGTTTTTTTCTGTGTATGGTCCGCGGGGGCGTCCTGACATGATGCCGTACAAGACTGCCGCGTTGATTTCTTTGGGTTACGACGTTCCCATTTATGGTGATGGCTCCACTAAGAGGGATTGGACGTATGTCGAGGATGTGGCTCGCGGCGTGCTTTCTGCGCTTGACAATCCGCGCCCGTATGACATGTTTAATATTGGAAATTCTCATGCCGTAGAATTGAAGCGGCTGATTGACTTGATTGAGAATCATCTGGGAAAAAAGGCAAACAGGGTGTTTGTTCCTGTCCAGTCTGGTGAGCCTCAGTTTACGCACGCAGATATTTCGAAGGCGAAAACGCATCTTGGGTGGGAGCCGAAAACGTCGATTGAGGAGGGCATTGCGAAGTTTATTGAGTGGTTCAAGCTTCAGCGCCGTCCGCCGCAAAAGGCGTTGGAATTGGACTACCAGACGTGGCGGTTCAAGTGAAATTATTGTGTCAGTGACGTGTCTTGCAGGAATTTCTGCCAGTTGTAGAACTTGATGACTTCTTCGCCTTCCTCGCGAGGGTAAGGGTACTGATCAAAAACGGCGAGTAAGAGGTGTTCTGCGTCTCCTGGCGTAATCATGATCCAATCGCGCAGGGACACCTGGTGCAAAGGCGTATGCGCATCTACCAAGGCACGTTCTCCTGGATGTGTAACACGCCCGAAATGCAGGTCTGTGTCCAAATAGAAGGGGAAGTATGTTTCGGTGTCACCGATGAGCGGGATTGTGCGCAAGGGGTCGGTGAGAGGCAGGGTTGGAAGTGCGAGGAATTCACGTAGGTTATGCAGTGTGTGAGAATCTAAGTTGAATGTATCTTCAAGGTCTGATGCTTCAGGTTCAACAACTACATCATGACCTTCCTCTTCTTCTGGGATGACTGGCATCGGTGAGTATTCGTCCCAGTGCTTGTCAACATAGTCTTCAATGCTGACGTCAGGGTGTGTGCAGTGAAAGTGTTGAAGTGCAAGGAGAAGAAATTCTGGCCAGTATTCTGCATGCACGTCCATTGTTTGCCCGTCGTCCTGGACGTAAGTTTTATTCTGGGCAAGCGAGGTAATCTGATTAATGATGACGACTGTTCCTTCGAGGCTGGACACGTAAGTTTTTCGTCCCCTGCACCGCCAGGAGTACACGCCTTCCTGAGGATATTCTCCGGCGAAAAACGCTCCAAGTGCGAGGTAAAATGCTTGCGGGTTGGGGAACTGTTTCATATCTTGCGGCGTGAGTTTCAGCGTTTGGTAGATGCAGCGGCCAAGTGCCCGAAGTTCGCGTGGCAGGTATGCTTTGTCAGGGTCGTATGCTACCTTCTTGTCAGAATAGATTTCATTGATGACGCGCTGCCCAATGCCTGACTGGATCAACAACTCACACGTGCGGTCCGTACATTCAATGTGCATGAACTGATTGTTAGCGAACAGGATTTAAAGATTGTGTCTTCCACCATGTTAATAAACCGAAATATGTAGTCTATAGTATGCGAATTCCGTTGTTTCGTTGGGTTGACAAAGTAGTGGGGTCGGTGTTATGTTTCTTACTTGGACTCGCAAGATTGCGGCGTTCACATCCTCAGGTAAAAGACGTTTTGGTCATTAAACTCTGGGCAGTGGGTGAGAGTGTTTTGACCCTTCCGATGATTGCCGCGCTGAAAGAAAAGTATCCAAACGCGAGTGTTACAGTTCTGTGCAGGAAGCGGAATGCTGCCGTGTATGGTCATCCGCTGGTTAACCACGTTCTTTTGTTTGAAGGTACTCACCTGCTTCAGTTGTTTCGAAAATTTCATTCGTTTGATCTTGTATTTGACTGCGAGCCGTACCTGAACGTGTCTGCCTTGCTTGGCTGGTGGCTGGGAAAATTTATGGTTGGCTTTGATCATGGAGTGCGCCGATTGTTGTACACGAGTCGTGTGCAGTACAACGACAATCAGCATGTGGTGCAGACGTATGCTGATATGCTTGCACCGTTGGGTTTGTCTGCGCGCCCGAACCTGCTTGTGCCCCTGTCGTACACCACGAATGACGAACAACGAATAACATTGCTTCTCAAAGAACAGGGCATTTCTTCGTCAGATGTAGTTATCGGCATGTGCCAGAGTGTTGCCGAGAGCGGCAGGTGGCGAAAGTGGCCTGCTGAAAGGTACAGTGTGCTTGCTGACCGTTTGATTGAAAAGTTTGGCGTGAGAATTGTGCTGGTGGGCGGCGGAGATACCGTAGAAAATAATGACGTGATTCGCGAAGCATGTACGCATAAGGGGTCTGTGCTTAATCTGGGCGGCAAAACCTCTCTCAAGGATTTGTTCGCGCTGATGAAGCATTTCAAACTGTTCATTTCAAATGACACCGGTCCCATGCACATTGCTGCTGCGCAGGGCGTGCCGACGATTGGATTGTTCGGCCCAAATCTTCCCACTCGGTTTGCTCCGTTTGGCAAGGGAAATGTCGCTTTGTATGAGAAACAGTGGTGCAGCCCGTGCATTAACGTGCACAGGGGAAATTTTCCTGAGTGTTTCAATCCTGATAAGGGCGCGTGCATGAAGCTGATTAGTATTGAGTCAGTGTTTGATGCGTGTGCAAGAATTCTGAAGTTACATCTCAAGGGCAGTTCTTAAACTCGAGTGGAACACAGGGGGAAAATTCGTGACTTTGCCGTTGGTCAAGTATCCAGAAAGAATGTCAAGACCAGTTATGCTGACCGTTCTTCCGCTGGACACTTCTGAAGCGATTACGCGTTCGATTTCGCGCACTATTTTTTCCAGCAAAGCTCTGGACACGGAATGTCTGTTGCGACGGGCAGACTCAAATCTGATGACTGCTGAATTTTTTCTGAAGTATAAGTCGCCAATGTAGTGCGTTGCCTGTCCGGTGAGCCAATATCTCTGCACTACAATATCACGTGTCGCGTCTTCACAAACAACAAGCGCGTAAGTAGAGTCTGCTTCGTGAACGGCAGTTTCAAGATGTCTTTGCGCCGTCTCCAAAACGCTGTTGAAGTTCATGCGGCCATCCTGCTCGCAGAGTCAACAATGGCAGAAATCTTTGCGGTTTTCACACGGTGTGCGATGGGTGCAACTGCACGGATGAATTCCCTCAGAACTTCTACGAACTGCGGAGGCCTTGTTTGAATAATATTTCTGAATTCGAACAGTCTCTGCTTCAGTTCTTTGATCACCTGAGACACTTCTTCAAATCCTTTTGGGATGGTGGCTTCTTCCAATAAAGCGATTTGTTTGCTTGTCATCAAAAGAACAGGGTGGTCGTCCCACGCATATCCTGAAAAACCTTGTTTGTTGACAGCTATTGCGCTAAGTATCGCGTTGACGTGTTTGGCTGCCTCATCCAGAATTTTTTTCTCATAATGTGGCTTGTCTTCAAGGGACACGGTTCGTTGGCGAACAGCATCACACTCATCTTTGAGGCTCATAAATTACTCGCTAAGTCTCTTCTCTTTTAAATGTCGCTCATTTCCCGAAAATCGCTGAGTGAGTCCGAAGGACGAACTCGCGATTTTCGTTCACAAACTATAAAAACCCTTTCCCGACTTCTTTGCACCATGACTCTGCACACTGAACTGAATCAGACGCGCGAAAAGCACGACAAGGAGTGGGGGTATGAGGATTGGCTGGTGAACAGCGAAGATAAAAATTTGTGCGGCAAGCGCTTGATTCTTCATCGCCAGACGCATTGCAGCATGCACTATCATAAAATCAAGACCGAGCTTTTTTATGTCAATAAAGGTCTGGTGTTGATGGAGTTTGACGGCAGGAAGGGTGTGATGAAGCCGGGTGACACGTTGATGATCACGACTGAAAAACGTCACCGTTTTACAGGCATTACCGATGCAGAGATTATTGAGTTTTCAACTTTTCACCGCGACAGCGACAGCCACCGCGAGCAGCCTTCAGGCAAGTGGACAGATGAGGAATTCAAAAAAATGCTTGACGAGCATAAGGGCGAGATTGAGAAGTTTCACGCGTTTGGTGTTTGAGCACGCCTAGTTATGAAGTACATAAAGACCACTCATACCTTTATAATACGAATTTCTTTTAGCCATGCTGATGTCGCTGGAGGGAAAAACACACTCTTTGTGGAACAGATTAAAGCACTTGTGCGCGGCTGCTTTGTTGTCATGTGCACTCTCGTCAAAGGCGGATGCCGTGCCTGGCAGAGAAAGTTTTCCATACATTCTTCACATGAACTCAGGTGAGGATTATTTTGTTTCTCAACATGACCATGCATTGATTATTCATGCGCAGGACGGAACAGGCGTTGGGTGGTTTAAGAGACTTAATTTTGTACTGGATGGCGTACAATATTCCCTTAACGAGTCTCTTGAATCCAGTGTGCGGCCTCAAACAGTGTATCAGGACTCTGTGCCAGTCGGGATGATTTCTTTGAATAGTGAGAGCAGGGCTCCAGAAGACTCAATACCGCCAAGATTTGTCATGCACCATCAGCAGGACTTGCAGGACAACAATTTCCTCAATCACGTGTTTTTTTTGCTTGAGATGACAACCGAGCCAGGTACGTCTTTCACTATTTCCTGCAATGGCGCGAGAAGCAAGGTATTCGCGTCATCAGCCACCCTTGCAGTTCCTGTGATGCTGGATGCTGAAGAGAACACGATTGAAATATCATCGACAGACCTTTCAGGAAACACCACGTGTGAGTCTCTGAGCATAAGAACAGGGGGCGAGCAATTTGAAGTAAACGGAATTTTATATAACGCGTGCAGAAGTGCGTCTCAGAACAGGGAGGAAAATCCCGCAATGTACGAAGCGCTGGCGCGAACAATTCATGAAATGAATGCAAGCATCAGAAATCCAAAATACCGCGTCACTCGTGTAAACATTCCATACTTGAATTCAATACAATTCCTGTGTCCTCACCACCCACTTCACGTTGATTCCGGAGGGACTCGGGACGGGTGGCATTTGGGGCGGGATTTTATTTACATCGGCCATGGAAACTTCACCCAATATCAGGATACAAGACGGCGGCTGCGGGACGTGTATACTCATGAGTTTGGACACCACGTCCATGATTTGCTGTCGCCAGGCGACAAACGACAAATGGATCAAATGTATCAGGATATATTGTCGTGCCAACCAGACACACGAAACATTATTTTCAGGTATTTGTTTTACGACGGAAAATATGAGGAAAGAACTGACGTGGGGCACCCATGGGACAACCCTTCAGAACTGTTCGCGAGTGTTTTTCACATCACAACAAATTATGGGGATGAACTTTTAGAGCTGTTGCGAATGCAAAATCCAAAGGTACAGGCGTTAGCGCAAAGAGTTATTGATTTCGTAGTGCAACAACAGGCTCACTGACTATAATGAACTGGCCGCGTCTTGAAGCTCTCGCGCACTCACTGTCGCCGTTCCCTGTTTTTGCACGACTACGCTTGCAGCGGCATTTGCTATTTGTGCCGCAGTGAACAGTTCTGCTCCCGCAGCGAGGGATAGTGCGAGTGCGGCTGTCACGGTATCTCCTGCGCCTGTGACGTCAAAGACTTGTTTGGCTTGTGCGGCTATGCGTTCGGCTTTTGTCTTGTTATAAACAAGCATGCCGTCTTTTCCCATGGTAAGAACGATGCTGCTGTTGAACTGTTGCGAGAGATCGATGGCGATTTCTTCCGGTGTGTTCTTCGAGGACATTTCTTTTGCTTCTTTGAGGTTTGGCTTGATGGCAGTAAATCCTGTGGCGAGTGTTTTGTTTTTTGGCTTGATGTCTGCAATGATGGGTTTGGCATGCTGGCGGGACAATTCTCGAATCGCGGCTGCAATGGCTGGCGTGAGGATTCCTTTGGCATAGTCGCTGACAACAACTGCGTCAGCAAGTGGTATGATGTCTTGTATTTTCTGGATGATGTGTTTTTCAACGTCTCCAGCAGTTGACGTTGTGCTTTCCCTGTCCATTCTCAACAACTGGTGTCCTTGGGAAACATATCTGCATTTGACTGTAGTATGTCTATACTTGTCTGCGATCATGCCATGAGTCTGTACGTTCAGTGCGGTAAGTAAGTTCAGCATCACGTTTCGATCTTCATCAGCACCAGTGAGTCCAATAACAAAGACTTGTGCTCCAAGGGTGGAAAGGTTTGCGGCAGTGTTTCCTGCGCCGCCAAGAACGTCTTTGGTGGACGCGAAATTCAGCACAGGCACAGGCGCTTCAGGAGAAATGCGCGTGACGTCTCCATACACGTACCTGTCGATCATGAAGTCACCGATGACAAGGACGCGTTTGGAAGTAAAGAGTTCAATGAACTTCTGCATAAGGGTGCGTCATCGTGTGACCAATAAAAAGGTTGTGCACTCAAGGTTTATTAATTCCTCACAGTTTGCCTTTTGAATGACTGACGACATTGGACAGACTGACGACATGGGACAAAAGCATGAAGTGCTGCAGTCGGTCATTGCCGGTTTTCGATCAGTGGCGGTCGCCTTCTCAGGAGGAGTTGATAGTGCTCTTGTTCTCAAGGTTTCGTATGATGTTCTTGGGCGCAATGCGGTTGGGGTGACTGCAGATAGTCCTGCAGTTCCGCGTGGCGAAATCGAGCACGCGAAGCGTATTGCGGCTTCCATCGGAGTTGAGCATGTGCTGTTGCAGACTGGGGAAACGAAGGATGAAAAGTATCTTCAGAATCCACGCAACAGATGCTATTTTTGCAAAAACGAATTGTACAAAACGCTTGCAGCTTTTGTTGCTGAAAGAGGATTGCAGCAGATGGCGAATGGCACAAACGCAGATGATCTTCAGGATTACCGTCCAGGACTGCAGGCAGCGGAACAGTATGCAGTGAAGAGTCCGCTGGTTGATGCAGGCTTGAGAAAGGCAAATGTGAGGGCTCTTGCCAAACAGCTCGGTCTTGAGGTTTGGGACAAGCCAGCATCTCCTTGTCTTGCCTCGCGGTTTCCACAAGGCACGCTGATAACGATTGACCGATTAAGACGTGTGGAAGCTGCCGAGCAGTATGTGAAGGCGTTCGGCGTGCATGATTTGCGCGTCAGGTACTTTGGAACAACTGCGCGCATTGAAGTGCGTAGCGAGGACTTTCCAGTGGTTGAGAGCAATTTGCCTGAAATTAGACGAAAATTCCAAGAGCTACAATTTGCTGAGGTATTTCTCTCTGAGTTTAGAAGCGGCGTGCTGAATCTACCGCAATAATGCTGACAATCTTTGCCGTACCTGTCAAAAATCTCCTGCCAGAGAACATATATGTGGAAAATCAAGGTTTTTAAGCGCCAACCGTTTTCTCTGACGTATGAATTCAAAAATCGTCACGGTGGCGACCCTTCACAAAATTGCGGAGGATGTGCGTGCGCAGGGCAAGAGACTTATTACAACAAATGGCACGTTCGACATTCTTCATGCGGGTCACGTTCAGTTTTTGGAGCAGGCGTGCGCTCTTGGCGATGTTTTGATTGTGGGGTTGAACTCTGACAAGAGCGTGAAATCGTATAAGGGTGACAAGCGTCCGTTAAACTCTCAGCATGATCGCGCTGTGGTGTTGAGCGGTCTGCGTTGTGTGGATTATGTCGTTATTTTTGATGAGCGCGAGCCGTCGGCGTTGCTTGACGTCATCAAGCCGCACGTTCACGTGAAAGCAGGCGACTATACTCTCGATGCTTCGAATGAATTCCCTGCGTCAAAAATTTGGGAGCGCGAGACTGTGGAAAAGAACGGCGGCGAGGTTAGGATTCTTCCGTTGCTGACTGGACGGTCGACGACAAGCCTGATAAAGAGGATTGTAGACGTGTATAAGGACGAGAAGGATTTTAAGGAGTGCATGGGTCAGAGTCAGATTTGAAAGCCCTGGACCAGCGATTAAAGGACGCCGGCTTCCATGCGTATAAGGAAAATTTCAAAGATGCCGACGGGAACCTGTTTCACTTTAATGTTGAATAAGCACAGTATTTTCTGAACGAGGCGAAGCCGAGTTCGGAAATACTGGAAATACTGAACCTTTAAAAAAGGGCGGTTTTGTTCACTGTTTATGACTGTCCTTTCCATCGTTATTCCTGCATATAATGAAGAGAAGTCTATTCATGAACTGTTGTCAAGAGTCAAATCCGTTAATCTTTCCTCTATGGGTGTAATGAAGGAACTGATTGTGGTTAATGATGGTAGCAGGGATTCTACTGCAGAGGTGGTGAGAAATAATCATAAGGACGTCATTCTTCTTACTCATCCTCAGAATTTGGGCAAGGGCGCCGCTATTCGAACGGGCATAGCAAAGGCGACTGGTGACATCATTCTTGTGCAGGATGCTGATCTTGAATACGATCCGAATGAGTATCCAATTTTGCTGAAGCCGATCCTTGACGGCGAGGCGTTTGTCGTCTATGGCTCTCGTTACGTGAGTCAGGATCAAAAGAGGAGAAATGTTGAGTTTTTGAAAAAACAGCACGCTGGCGCGTACGGGTTGTTTTATCTTGGAGGGCGAGTCCTGACGCTTGCCGTGAACCTGTTGTACGGCGCGAACATTACAGACGAAGCAACGTGTTACAAAGTTTTCCGCAAGGAAGTTCTGCAAAAAATCCGGCTTGACTGCGAGCGTTTCGAGTTCTGCCCGGAAGTAACTGCCAAAGTGGTCAAGGCAGGCTATCAGATTCTTGAAGTGCCGATTTCGTATTTTCCGAGAAAAGTTGAGGAAGGCAAGAAGATCAAGTTTCGGGATGGCATCGAGGCGTTGTGGACGCTGGTGAAGTATAGGGTGGTGGATTAGCAGTGCATTTAATTCTGATCATTCTTTCGTATGCGACGATAGACTGATGGTCGCGGAGCGGAGTGTGTGCTGCAGGAATCATTTCTTCTCTTTGACTCCGCGAGCTAATGCTTGGGAAACCATCTCAAACGCGCCCCATGAGGAGACTGCAATAGGATAAATGACTTTATTCCTATAGGGCACA
The DNA here is from genome assembly GCA_016203345.1 of Candidatus Woesearchaeota archaeon. Lineage (GTDB taxonomy): Archaea > Nanobdellota > Nanobdellia > Woesearchaeales > ARS49 > JACQIC01. The sequence continues at coordinate 9,690 of JACQMZ010000106.1, forward strand.
GAAAATGAACAGTTTTCTCCAGGGAAATCCTTTGTTACTCCAAGGATGCTTTGGAAAAACTCTGTAAAGTCGTCGTCATGATACCAAACTTCTGACTTATATACTTGTTGAGAGGAATTATAGTGAGAGTGATCAAATATTACTTGACTCTGCACGTCCCCTCTATTTCTCGCAATTCCATCGTAGACTTTAGGGAATACTAGGGTTTCTGCACATTCAAATTTGTCTGGTACAAATACTCCGCCCTTCAGTGGTCCGTCGGGATCTATGTGTGCCAGTAGGGTATTGTCCTTTTTTTGGAACGCGAGACTTAACCATTCACAATAGCCGTCGTCACGCGCGTTTTGTTTCGGGGTATAGAATTGCATAGTTTGAATTGTTTTTCGAAGATGGTATTCAAGCTTGCCAGACAAGTCTGCCATTCTAAAAGTATTCATTTCATTTGCGCGCATATACCTGTCAAATCCATTCGCCCGCAATAATCGTAATCCCTCATCAAAAGCTACTGCTGGACTACGCGGCGTGCCAAGAATGCTCATTGGCGTGATGCATTGTTCACCAATCTCGACATCCTTGTACGTTGTCTGGTGAGGACTTACAACAGCGCGTGGTTCTGCAGGCACAAGCACCTGCTCGGATTTTACGTCTGCTTCTTGCGATGATTTCACGCGTTCCCGGAGACGTTGTCTGAGAGACTCTTCGGCACGTTCGATTTTACATGCAATGGTGAGGGACGGAATTAACACACCGGATACTACGGCACCCATGGCAACAAGGAGATTGTGTGTTGCCGCTGCTTCTGTCATGGCGACTATAAAAGAACCACACGTCACGAGGTCATAATATCCTTCGATCAACGCGAATTCTCCGCGAATTGCTTGTCTTATAACGTGGGCAAAGGGTACGTAATACTCCCATGATAATTGCTCATTTCTGGTTTGAGTTTCAAGTTTGTTAACTTCAGCTTCGACTCGTGCTGACTCAATTTTGGCGAGTGAATCACTGATGTCTTCAATGCCGAACCTGTTGGCAGGGTTTTCATGAAGGCTGCGCTCAGCTAAGAATCGTAATACGCGGCGTGCGACCGAGCCACCCCCAAAGGTTTGTTCCCTAACAGCGTCGGCATAGTCCGGTGCTTCTCCTGTTGCCATTTCGAGGAGTATTTTCGTCAAGCTGTACGCATCGCTTTTTTCGTTGATGATTCCATGCCGCCATTGTTCTGGTGCCATGTACATTAATGAGCCTTGTCTTTCAATGATGGTGGTGAGACTGCGTTTCAGCTCTTCAGGAGTCTTTGCCGGTCTGGCTATGCCAAAATCAGCCACTTTTACAATACCGTTCTTGTCGATAAGGATGTTTTCCGGCTTGAGATCGCCGTGGACCAATTTGTTCCGGTGTATTTCTGCCACGGCATCGACGAGTTGTTTGCCGTATAGAAGAAACTCTTTGATTGGCAACCCATCCTTGTGCGTGTTGAGGTGTTCGCGCAAACTGTGTCCCTCTACATATTCGCGTTCAACGTACAACCCTCGCTCATCCTCGCCAACATCAAGAATTCTGACAACATTTGGATGGTTGATCTGTTTGGCAAGAGTTTCTCGGTCAAGCGCAAGTCTTCCTTCTTTTGTGTCTTTTACGTACTTTCGTGCAACAACTCTCTCATCGTTGTATTGAATTTTCAGCACGCTGCCCTGTCTGCCATTCCCAAGCTCGCCCACAATCGTGTAGTGTGTTGAAGCATCAACAACGTCAGACAATTCTGTTGGTACTGCATCAACCAGTGATTCACTTGTTTCTGCTTCCGCACGTGGTTTTATTTTTTCATCAAGTTTTGCTTGTCTGAGCTGAGCAACGTGTGCTTGCAAGTCTGGATGCATGGCTGACGTGTCAAGATTTTCCAGAGTCACGTGTTCACGCAGCGCCTTGTTTCTTACATCTTGCCGAGAAACTTTTTTTACAGGAGTGGCAACATCAAAAGGCCGTGGAACATTTTCTTTTGGTTGTTTGGCAAGCAGTTCAGACATGATTCTCCTCCACAAACTTTCTCAATGCCATTTCGACAAGATGGGATTTGTTTCTGTATGTGCCGTCAGAGAGCATGCTGTCTAACTTTTGTAGCAGTTCTTGGTTGATGGTGATGCTGAGTTTTTGTCGCACATTGTCGTATAAATTCGTGTGGCTTATAAACCGTGCTTGTTTTACTACTTTACGATGGTTATTATGTCTGTCCATCTGGTGGACTTCCCCCAAAATACCGAGAACGATGTGGCGCATCTTTTTCTGGTCGGTAAGGGGTAATTTTATAAGCTTCGATTCTTTTTGTAATTGTATGGAAACAATTGCCGTCCCAAAGAATGTCTTTAGTAAGATTTTGGATGATGCGGAAACTCTTATTGGCGACGTCGAGAGGGCTTTCGAAGGTAAAGTTTTGCAGAGGATTAAAGATTAGAAAGTGGAAAGGAGAAGGGAAAGTCTGAGGAAGAATATTATCAGTACCTTGCAAAACGAGGGATAAAGATTGGATTACGTCATTAGATTTCATTCGTTGTTCTTCAAGGACTTAGAAAAGCTTTCAAAAACAGATATTGAAATCTTTGAAAAGAAGAAAGAGAAGATCAGACACAATCCTCTAATAGCGAATCTCGTTAGTAATAAAACATTTGCGAGATTCGCTAGTATAGTAAATCGCACTGTTTTTGTTTTATAATTTATGCGATTTACTATAAGGCTAAAACATTTATCCGGAGGAGAAAACTGCTATAGAGAAGAAATAACTGTTAACATTCGACTAATATACTATCTCAAAGGAAATGATATCTGGATGCTGACTATAGATAAACATGATGATGCGTATCAAAAATATAGACAGCGATTGTACTCTCTCAAGATGAGATACTTATAGAACCTATAGGAAGTTGACGAAATTATGGAACTTTGCGTCAACTTCCAATCTAGCGAGTTGAGTATGAACTTCCTCACTACAACAGCACCGCAAAGGTCCTCTATTTACTCAACTCGCCATATATTGGTCCAGACGCGAAACTTTGTGGTTCATTGTCTAAATCAAGCAGGTTCCAAGCACCGTGAATGTCATGGTAAGTCTTGCATCACTTCTTCCAATGGAATTCCTAATGTGTAGATGCTTCTGGCAATAAATAGATTGAAGTCGTCAGTCGTTTGAGCGATCCACTTTTTTTCTGGCTGGAATTTGACAGCTCTCTGCAGTTGAGCAGTACAGTCAGCTCCCACTCTGCAAAGCATGTCTTCCAATCCGTCGTATGTGCTGCAGATTTGCACTTTTCCTTCCTGTAAATTGATGTGGAAACGTACATCAGCGATCTTCCAGTCGTATGTTTTGCATCTTTGAAGTTGTGTGGTCATGCCGCCTGGGTACGGGCATCCTGTGCGTTTGTATTGTGTGTTGAGTATTTTCCTGACGTACGATTCAAGTCCTGCTTCTCGGTTGAAAAACGCGCAGGTGCGCACAAACGTAGTGCCGTCTTTTCCTGGGTAGAAGTCAAACGAGAGCGTCCTGAAATTGTCGTACGGGCACACGCGAATCGCATCTGCGGGGATATCTTCTAATGCGATCGCCATTCCGATGCGGTTGCTCTGCAAATCAATGAAGTTCCTGTGGTAGAGCGGCAGTGGTCCTTCAGGGAGTGGGGCAATCTCAGTCGGCTTCTGCAGCTGTTTGGGCGCAACTGGTAGGGAGTCTTCTTTAGGCGCGCGATACGATCTGGCTTCTCGCAATATGGTGCGGGAAAATGTTGGAACCGTCTCACGCACGTGTGCTTCAACGCCAGGGGTTACGCTGGGAAAATATACAACGTCCATTTCAGTGTCTATCTACAGAGTCTTATATAGGTGGTGGTTGCTTCCACAAAAAGCTTTAAATGCGGGCTGGGTACGGTATCGTCGATGGAGAAGTATGTCGAGGGGGTTTTTCTGGTGGCTGCGTGTTCAGCTCTTCTTTGGGTTAGTTTGGGCGATATGTGGGGTCACCGGATTCATCATGAGTTTCCGTATAGTTATTTGGCGACTGATCCGTTTCAGCATCAGACGCGTGCGCAGTGGATTAAGGATGCAGGGAATTACCGTTTTGAGGCGCCGTATTACAGTTCTGGCCTTTCGGACGTTGTTGGTTTTTACCCTCCTGTGCTGAATCACTTGGCTGTTGTTCTTTCGCATCTTTCTGGTCAGGAAGTGCATGACGTGATTATGCTGATTCCTGTGCTGGCAGCTGTCGCGACAGTGTTGTTCATGTTTGTTCTGCTGAAGCAGGTGAGCAGGTCGTTGGCGATGTTGTCTTTGCCTTTTTCCGCGTACATTTTTTACATTAAGGAGTCTGCGGTGGCTTTCTTTTGGGGTCACTGGCCTGCTGTTGTGGGCGACATGTTTCTGGTGTTCACGTGCGCGGCGATTACACAGCTTCATCGTCCGCGCTGGTGGATTCTTGTGTCGTTGCTGTTAGTCGGCACGGTGTACGCGCACACTGCGTCGTTCGTGTTTGCCATGATGTTTTTCGGTTTGTGGCTGGCGTATACGTGGGTGTTGGAGCGTCAGAAGTTTCCAAGGATTAAGGAAGTTGTCATGGTGGGTGCTGTTGTCGGCCTCGCCAGTGCTTATTTTCTGAATTTGTTTCGTCAGAGCTGGATGATTGTGCACCCGTTTACGCTTGCTCCTGTTACGGAGTGGCTTGCTGGCGGCGGCTTTGTGCAGTTTTCTCATTTTGGATATGCGCAGTATCTGGTGTTGGCAGGGATTCCGTTGGCTTTTCTGTTGGCAAGAAAGCATGCGCCTTTGCTGCTCTCGCTGTTCATTCTGGGTGTTGGCTTGACAAATTATGTGGGTTTTACGATTCGCGCGTTTAATGTGCGTTTTTTCTGGCCGATTGTTTTGGCTCCATTGTTTGCGCTTCCGTTGCATTATTTGTTGAAGACAGTGACAAAGCACGTCGTGGTTGCCGCGGTGATTGCCATTGTGTTGTTTGCAGGGATTACCAATGCAAATTATAAGCGTGCTGTTGATCAGGCAGGGTTTATGAACACGTACGTGTGGGATACCTTGATGTGGTTGCGTTCAAACACTCCGCCTGAATCGACAGTGTATTTTGGTTATGGTGATTTGTATGAGCAGGATGCTGGGTTGGGCAATGCTCGCCGTGTCTTTTCGCGCACCCAGGCGCCTGAGCTGATTCCATTGTGGCAGCAGAAAAACATTTCGAGGTATATTCCGATCAAGTTGTTTTCAGAGGCAGGAGCGGGCTTGCCGCACTCTGTTGGCTTGTTTTCGTACGGGTTGTATTTGAAGGAACAGCCTGGGCTCACGTTAACGACGACACTGCGGGATGTTTGCGCGTATGACTTTTATGTGTTCGACAGGGTGAGCCAGTATCCTGAGTTGTTGAACTTCAGCTTGCAGTTTGCGGAAAGGATGGTGCGTTCGGGCCATTTCCGCGTGGCGCATGACAATCAGTGGAGTGTTGTTCTGCAGAATTCGCGTCCTGGGGAGGAGTGCATTGGAGCTGCGTGATCTTCAGGTGTTGGGTGGTGTGTACGTGGCTTCTGTTGTAGTTGGCGCTGTCGTGTTTTACAACGAGCCAGTGTTGTCTATGCTTCTTCTCATGGCAAGTCTTGCGATTGTGTCGTACGTTCCCGGATATTTTCTGCTGAAAAAAGTGGTTGAGAATGTCGCTGAGCGGTTGCTTTTTGGCAGCGCAGTGTCTGTCGCCATCATTGGAGTGGGTGCGTATTATCTTGGCTTGTTTGGCCTGCAATTGTCTTTCTCGTCATACCTTCTTCCTCTGGCCGTGCTGGGTGTCGGGTTGTGGGCGTCCCGATGAAGCTGGAACACGTGGTGTTGGTTTTGGTGATTCTTGGCGCAGTGGCAGGGTTGTACCTGCGAAATGTGCCGTTTACTGGCGGCAATCTTGATCTTGACGCGCCTCCGTTGCGCACGAGTTATGACGTGTTTGCGAACACTGAGCACATAAAGTGGATTTATGACAGCGAGCAGTCATACGTTCTTGCTCCGTCGCGTGCTGGCGGGATTTCGAATGCGTTGAACGCGCAGAATCCTTTGTATTATGTTTTGATTGCCACGTTTACCAAACTCACCACTCTGAACCCGTATCAAACATCATATCTTGTGCTTAACCTTCTGTCAGTGTTTATTGTTTTGTGCGTGTTTGTGCTTGTGGAGCGCGCGTTTGGGCCTCTGGTGGGAATTGTAACCGCATTTCTTGGTTTTTTCCCGCACGCGCACTGGTTGTTTCCCATGTATATTGGTTTTCAGTATGATTATCACACGTATCAGTTGTTGGCAGGAATCTTTGTGCTGTTGTTGTACCTTGTGTTGTCCGAGCGAAAGACTCCTGCGCACGATGCATTTGTCTTCGCACTGATCGGCGTCTTGTTGGCGGGTATTACGATGTCGCACTATTCTGAATTGTTTTTTTACATTCCTTTTGTCGCGCTGGTGCTTGCATCTGTGTTGTGGTTTTTTCGCATGTATTCTCTAGTGTACAAGTCTGTTGTTTTCAGTATTCCGTTTGTGTTGTTCATCTTATTTTTCTTGTACTATTATCCATTGACTGCCCATGTGCATTTGACTGGCGGCATTAGCGGCCAGATTTCGAATCAGATTAATCCTGAGCGTGCCCGTCATGTGGATTATTTTCCTTGGCCGCGGTTTAACACTGTTCTGAATGTGCTTTCTCTGGCGGGTTTGGTATTCGTTGGCCTGATGGGCGTCTCAAGGAAATTGGACGTGAAAAAGTGGCTTGTGTTTGCGGTAATCGCGTACATTCTGTTTGTGGGGACAAGCAATTATACGCTGAACGTGTGGGCAAACCGCGCAGAAAGACAGTTGTTTTTAGGCCATAGCTTTTTCGTTCTTTTGCCTGCGCTGGGCGTGATTGGGGCTGTGATGGCGTTGACAAAGGACCGTCGTGTGGTTTTCGCTGTTGCGCTGATCGCTTCTCTTGCAGTGCCGTACTTTGTGTTTGCTGAGACGTTTGGCACGCTTGAGACGATAGGCAAGGGAACGTATTTTGATGACAACAAGTGGTCTGCGGTGCGCTGGGTGCGGGACAACACGGCAAAGGACGCGAAGATTTTTTTCATGAACGGCTACATTCATGAGTTTCAGATGTTTGCAGAACGGATTGAGCTCAAGGGTGATTTGAATTTAGGGCATACGCAGGAAAACATCCAACGCGCATGTAATCGGGAATGGCCTGATCCTGTGGTTGGCGATTGGGGTTTCCGTGATCCTCCGACGAAGGGATTTCTGACCAAGCGTACGGGTTGGTACGCGTTTGAATACACGATTCCGTTCGAAGGCACGCCACTTCACCATCAGAACATGACTGGATACCAGAAGGATAGTGTGCCATTGGACGTGTTTGATTATGTCGTGCTTCAGTTCAGAGGAACAGAAGGTTATGACCCGTGCATGGCGTGGTTTGTGAACGCAAGCCTGTCTCGTAATTATTCCATCGCGTTTAATAATCCGACGATGGTGATACTGGAGAAAAAATGAACACTAAACTCAGTGAACTTCCTCCGCTGGCGTACACGTTTGGAATTTTTGTAGCGATTGCCTTAATCGGCAGTGTTTTCCTTCCAACGAGCATTACAAGTTTGCTGAGCGTCGCGTTCGCTGTCTGGTTTTATTTTGTTGTGCCCGGGTACTGCCTGCTTTTGCACCTGGATTTCAAGCCGCACGAAAGAGTAATTGTTGGAACGGCAGTAAGTTCTGCGTTGATTCCTCTGATTCTGTACACGTTTGATATTGTGGGCGTGCCATTGGGAAGGATGACGGTGATGGTTTCAATACTTGCAGTAAGTGCAGTGTCTGTTGGTTTAAGAAAGTAATGGCGAATCTCGTAATATATTGAACATTTGCGAGATTCGAGTTTACTAGGAAAGTTTGAGCTGCGTCAGAAGCAGATCAAAGTTTTCAGGGCTTGTACCGATAAGATTCTCCTTTGCTAACAGGTCGAAAAACTCAAAGTATCGGAGTCCTGCCATTTCTGCGCTTTCTCTGATAGTTGACTTGCCTTCCTTGTAACTTTTCATGGCGTGTTCGATTTTAAGTCTGTCTGCGGCATAATCCACCAGCTTTTTGATAGCTTCTGACCGTGAGATTTTTTCTTGTTGGGCCATTCTTGTGATAAAGTCAAGTTCCGCTGTATCGAATCTTACATACACTGCATCTGACATATTATGTGCCTCCGATGACCTTTTCCTTCAACTTCAAACAGATTTCCTTATTGTAACCGTTCCTCGTCAGTAAATCAAGCAGTAGAAGAGTTTGCTCGTTGCTGAATTCTTTGTGTTTCCATAGGTGATATAGTAATGCTGCTGTGTTTGTGACTTTGGTCTGGGTTATCAAGCAAATTTTTTCAATCTGCCTGTCTTCTGTTGCCAAAAAACCATTCACTTCTTGTGCCAGTGCTATTACGCTCGCATCAGCTCTATGCAAGTGGAATTCATGCATTACAGTGTCGGTTTTTTTCGCTCTGGATTTCTGTATTCGTGCGTCAGTGATGTACTGCATAATGATTCTGGCATCCTTGAATCCGAGTAGTTGTCCGTTGTTCATTTCGTCGGCAATTTCGTCTGTTGTTACAAATACGAATTTTTTTAGCAAGTGTGGCATCAGGCCGATCTTTGCGAGATACAAACTTGAGCTGGTATTCAGTATTAATTTCATTACGGTCTATGACAAATGTAATGAGTTGTAATATTTAAATGTTTCTACTGCACTCCTTGCCGCTGCAATTCCTCAACAAGCTTGTCCAAACCTTCCATTTCTTCCAGTTCAATGAGGTCTCCCTTCGCCACGTTTTCTGGAGTGAGCGGGTCTGGCATAAGAGACGTTGACAGTGATCTCTTTATAAAGGAGTCGAGCGAAACATTCTTAAACATAGACATATACGGTTATGTTTATGAAAACCATCAAAACAACACTGCTCTTGCGGGAAGATGTCCACGAGCGAATGAAACAACAGTTTGGCAAGCGTCAAATGTCAGAGGCAGTCAACTCGATTTTGTTCAACGAGCTGGTGAAGACAAAGAGCTTGTTTGGCATAGATAAGGGAATGAAGCCCTTTGTGCGGGAGCATAAGGAGAGGACATTGTGATCGTCTTTGATAGTCATGCGTGGATTGAATATTTTATGGGCAGTGACAAAGGCAAGCATGTGCGCACTTACGTTGATGGGCAGGAAGAAATTGCGACACCTGCTGTGTGTCTGGCGGAAATCAAGCACAAGTATATGTGCGACGGGCGTGAGTTTGATTCAAGGCTCCAATTCATCATGACACGGAGCAAGGTAGCTAATCTTACAAAGGAAATTGCTTTGCTTGCGGCAGAGAAGAAGAAAGAGTACAAGTTGTACATGGTCGATGCGTTAGTGTATGCTGCAGGAATTTACTTGGGCGCCCATGTGCTCAGTGGTGACGGTCATTTCAGGCATCTGCCGGAAGTGGAGTTTCTAGAATAAATCGCGGTTCCTAATCTTTA
>JACQMZ010000107.1 GCA_016203345.1 Candidatus Woesearchaeota archaeon
GTCAGAGAGAGGCCGCTGTCTGCCAACGAGACGGTGGACAACAGAGATCACTTTGGTCATAATGCATACGCGAGTGAGTGTGCAGAGATAAATGTTTCTAAAGATTGTATTGGCTATTCTCGTCGAAAGGCACAGCAAATAGTCAGAGACATTCAGCACTGGACACGACATGAACAGTCGTAAAAGTTAAGACGTCTCACGCGTATGTCACATAATGCCGCTGGTTTCGAAAAGTAATCTGGAAGAGATGTACTGGAAGAAAAAGTTAAGTCCAACTCGCATAGCGGAAATATGTGGTTTCAAGAGTGAACGTAGTGTGAGAAAGACTATGGAGCGATATGGCATTCCACGACGTTCAGTGTCTGCAGCCCTAACGCGAAAACGAAAGTTACCATTTACGGGAAATAAAATTGAAAAAGCGTTTCTCATTGGTTTGCGGGCAGGTGATTTTTACGCGCGTCGAATGAAGTTGTGTATTAGAATGCAAACATCGACGACTCACAAAGCACAAGTCTCTCTGCTACACGCGGCGTTCAACAATTATGGGGACACGAAGCAATATGTGTATGCTCCCAACAGTGGACGACCAAGCGAATGGTTCATTTATGTCGATTTGCATCCTAGTTTTGACTTTCTGCTGCACAAACCGCTGGATATTCCTACATGGATATTGCACGAGGATGTGGCGTTTTGGGCATTCTTGGCTGCCTACGCTGATTGTGAAGGAAATTGGCATGTAAGTTTGAGTCACGAGAAAAATTTCCGCTGCACATTTCGCTTGAGAACAAGCGATTTCAACATTCTGCGCTCTATCAAGCACAGGCTTGAAAAATGCGGATTTCAACCCCGATTGTATTTAGACCGGTTAAAGGGAACCACGCTAGGTTATGGGACGCTTACGAACGATTTTTACGCATTGGTAGTCGACAGAAAGACAGACATTATGCGCTTGATGCAGGTATTGTTACCGCACTCTTTGCACTCCGAGAAAATTGAGAAAATGAAATTTACCGTCGACTGTTACCGTGGTGTTAAGCAGAATTGGCAAGAGAAATGGTGTGATCTTAGGAAAAATATAGAAAAGGAAAAAATAAGTTCAAATGAACAATGATGCCAAAACCAAGGTTATGGTTCCTAACAACTTGATTAGAACGTGTAATGAAGGTCCTGCTGTGTCCTTCAGGGGGTCACCTACAGTATCTCCAGTCACTGCCGCCTTGTGTGCTTCTGATCCTTTGCCGCCGTGCACTCCTGACTCGATGTGTTTCTTGGCGTTGTCCCATGCGCCGCCGCCTGTGTTGAGCACGAGTGCCATCAGTATTCCTGTTATGGTTGCGACGATGAGGTACGCGGCCGTTGCTTCAGCGCGCAAAACCATCCCCACTGCCACGGTGACGAAGACTACGAGCAGTCCTGGAACTATCATTTGCTTGAGTGCGGCTTTGGTGCAGATGTCGACGCATTTGGCATAGTCTGGTTTGGCTTTGCCTTCCATTATGCCTTTGATTGTGCGGAATTGTCTGCGCACTTCTTCGACGACTGAGCTTGCCGTTTCGCTGACTGCTCTGATGGCAATGCTGCTGAAAAGAAAGATGAGCATGGCGCCGATAAAGCCGCCGACAAAGACTGGGACTTTTGAGATGTCGACTGTTGTCAACGCTCCGTTGGTGAGCCGTTTGACGTCGTCCAAATATGCGGAAAACAACAGGAATGCCGCAAGCGCGGCTGAGCCGATAGCATATCCTTTAGTGAGTGCTTTTGTGGTGTTGCCGACAGCGTCAAGCTTGTCTGTTCTCTTGCGGACAGCGTCTGGCGCGTGGCTCATTTCTGCAATGCCTCCTGCGTTGTCTGAGACTGGCCCGAAGTTGTCCATGGCGAGAATATACACTGCTGATGCGAGCATGCCGATAGTCGCTACTGCAGTACCGAAAATGCCTGCGCCTTCAATGCCTGACATGACGCCGAGCTGGTATGAGCCGAGCAGTGCTGCGGATAAAATAATTACTGGCAGGGCAGTGCATTCGAGGGCGTACGCAAATCCTTGGATGATGCACATGGCGTGGCCGCTTGTGGCGGCTTTCGCTATTCCCTTGACTGGGCGGTACGCGCTTTCCGTGTAGTAGATCGTGACAAAAACAATCAGCATGCTTGTTACGATGCCCACAAGTCCTGCGTAAAAAAACATGATGTTGCCCAGAAGATTCATCGTGATGAAGTATAATGCGACCGCGACCAGTATATTAGTGAAGAAGAATCCTTTGTTCATTGCGCGCATGGGGTCTCCGCGTTCTTTGGTGCTGACGGCCATAACGCCGATGATGCTGGCGATCATGCTGACTGCTTGCACGACGAGAGGGAACAGGATGCCGTTGATGCCGAATTTTGGAAAGAGAGCGACGCCGATGATCATGGCGCCGATGTTTTCTGCGGCTGTGCTTTCGAAAATGTCTGCTCCTCTGCCTGCGCAGTCGCCCACATTGTCGCCGACAAGGTCTGCGATGACTGCGGGGTTTCTGGGATCGTCTTCAGGGATGCCTGCTTCGATTTTGCCGACCAGATCAGCTCCAACGTCTGCCGCTTTGGTGTAGATGCCGCCGCCAAGCTGGCTGAACAGCGCGACAAGGCTTGCGCCAAACCCAAACCCGACAATGAGGAAAGGAACTTCCGTTGGTTCTTTGCCATAGCCGAACACAGTGAACATGACCGACACACCAAGCAATGACAGAGCGACGATTACGATTCCCGTGACAAGTCCTGACCTGAGCGCTGTTTGGAGCGAGGCGTTCAGGCTTTTTTGCGCGGCTGCAGCTGTGCGGATGTTGGCCCGCACTGCAATCCACATGCCGATATAGCCTGCGAATGCCGAGCAGACTGCGCCGACGAGGAACGCGACTGCTGTGCGCACGCCATGGCCCCATTGGCCAAATGCGGTGTATGCTCCAATTATGATGACAACGATGAGAAAGGCGATAATGCTGATGGTCTTGAATTGCCGCTTCAAGTACGCGTGTGATCCTTCACGGATCGCGTCTGCGATATCGCGCATGCGCTTGGGACCCGTATCCTGTGCCATGATGCGCCGCGCAAGAACGCCTGCAAACACGAGTGTTCCAATGCAAATGATCCAGATCAGCCATAACAATACCATGTAGTCACCCCGCAATAGCCGTGCGTGAGGTGGGAAGTATATAAAGCTTGGCGGAGTTTAGCTTCTTCGGACTGCATGAGTCATGAAAATGGCAATGAATGCGAAGACAGGAATATTTATGAACTTCAATCGAATTTTCAAAAGATTATGGATTAAACACCGATCCTAAATTTACGTCCCAATTTTCTGCCGCGCGTTTATGCCTTCTTTCTTCCGCTTTTCGCCGCAAGTAATTTTAATTGAGAGGTATTTTTATCCTGCATTCACTCCCTCACCAAAACAGTCAAGAAAGTTCAGCAGGAAGTGCGCACGCACTTCGGCATCAAGTATTTCTCAAGGTGGGGAAAGAAGAATTGAGATAGTATGTCATTGTAGGCGCTTTCAAGCACACTTGACCAGACTCGATAATAAACTGTTGACAGGTGGTGCATAGGTGGCTGCACGCCGCCCCCTATAACCCTCGCGATTGATGCGAATGACTGCTTCCTTGCCGTCGCCTTCTTGCTTTCCTGAATAGCGACGGCCCGTCTGTCTTCCCTTGCTGAGTAGAGGGGCGTAGGGAGACGGCTTGAGTCCTAACCTTTGCCAAAGGTTAGGATCCAAAGCACTTAAGGAGGACTTGCGCTTCGCTTCAGTCCTCCGAACTTCTGCAATATAAAGCGCGACTGAGTGAGGGAGGCAGAGAAGTCTTTATTCTGCCTTTCGAAGAAAGGCAGTTTATAGAAGGTTTCTGCCGACTGAACTCAGAGCGCCTTTGATCAAACTTTCTGAAAGTTTGGGGGACACGGCTTGAGTCTCCCCACACTGCACCTCACAAATTCACACCCATAAGGTCGCGTCAAGAAGGATTTTCTTGAGCGAGCGAACTAAGAAAATTCTAAAGCCAAAAATCTATATACGCAAGCATTCTTCATCACGATATGCTTCCTATCAAACCTTTTCGTCAGCGTCCGGGCTATTGCGGTCCCGCGTGCCTGAAAATGGTGCTGGAGTATTATGGCATTAAGAAAACAGAAAGGGAACTTGCGCGTTTGGCTGGCACGTCGGCTAGGTGGGGCACGCCTGCGCGTGGACTCCTAAAGGCAGCACATCGTTTGGGGCTGACAGGAATTGTCAAAGACAACGCACAAATTTCAGATATCAGGAAGTACATTTCGAAAAAAATTCCAGCCATCGTGAACTGGTTCTCGACTGATGAAGGTCATTATTCTGTTGTTGTGGGCATTGATAAGAAACTCATTTACCTTCAGGATCCTGAGTTGGCTGCCATTCGGAAACTTGATCTTGTCATGTTCAAGCGTGTTTGGTTTGATTTTCACGGAGATTACATCCGACGGAAATCTGATATTGTCTTGAGAAGAATGGTTGTTCTCTTGCCGTAGTAGTTCTCCCACACACGTCACCTGAAAATTCTTGAATGAGCGAAGCGAATTCAGAATTTTCTTTTCATTACTGTCATAGGATGGTAAACCTTTTTATAAGCAAGTCTACACCTGTGTAGCATGGATGGTGTGTCGGTTCCGGTTGTCAGAGTATACAATCATCATCGTGATGAGAGCACGAAGCACGATTTTGAAGTGCGGGTGAATCGCGCGTTTCAGAGATTTCTTGACAGGGAGCGATTGGATTGTACGAATGAAGTCAAGGAGCTTCTCGCCATGCAGTCTATTCAGGGGCAGGCGCAGACTGGTTTGGGCGTGTTTAATGGGAGAGTGGGGATTGGTCAGTTCGCTGACAACAGGACTTTAATCTATCCAAACGCGACGATTGATTCCGTAATTAAGGCGTTGGGTTTTCAGCTGTCGAAGATAAAGAAGCAGCGGCAGAATATTATTGACGAAATTTTTGTTTGGGTCAATGGGGTGTTTGACGAGGTGAAGAGTGAATATTCTCACTTGCGGCGTTTGCATTACGACATTCCTTTGCCTTTGGTGAATGATGAAGGTCATCCGTTAGCAGGGATTGGTTTGTTTTCTCGTGTGGTGCCAAAGCATGCGCTTAACGTCTTGCGCGGCATGTACTTGGCAAGCTGTATGGACAGTTATGAGTGGCGTCAGAAAGTCACGGAAAAGTATGGTGTTGAACTGGGTGGTGGGGAGTGTTATCCCGTGAACCTGTCCCGGCTCATGAATGTGCGTCTGTCTTTAGAGCAGTTGAGCAGTCGTGCGTACAGCAAGTGGGATCGACGTATGTTGGAAGTGAAAGGGGTTATTGTTCCTGGTGATCAGGTTGACGCGTGCCCGCCTATTGTACAGGGATACGTTCGTCACGCAGTGGGTCATGGGATTTGTGATGATTCTGCAGTCATTATGGCTGCGCTCATGCACAAGATTCCTGGCCGCAGGGAATTCGACAAGGATTACGCGCTGGGCGTGTTGTTGTGTGATGCAGTGGATACGTGGGACAAGTGTACGCCAGTCATTTGGAAAGGTGGCCAGGACGAGCTGTTGGGTAAGTATATCAAAAGTAAGTTTGACGACTTAGAAAAACATATCGAAAGGAGGTATCAGGATAAGGGTGAGTCCATGCCTCAACACGTGAAAGAAAGGGTGTCGCTGAACATTCCTGACAACCGCGTGGTTGATTTCATTTACGCGGCGCATACTGATCCTGAGCGTCCTTCCTTGCATCCTGACTGTTCCCAGCGGTACTTTATGAAATTGGAGAACAATGGGATGGAAATGCCTATTGTGGAAGCGCATCTTGAATTTGTTGACAGGTTTGCCAAAGGATACCGGACTCCATCAGAACGTTCTCCTGTTGCGAGAGACTGCCAAGCTGGCTTTAAGAGGGTTGGGTTGAAGGGTTTCTACAGCCATTTGACCCAGTGGTTTTATCACTTGGCAAAGAAAGGGATTATTGAAGCGGCATGACAGACGAACTGCGTTGGAAAGACGCACTGACACAGAAATTGATAGTACGTATCTTTTAAAATTTTCTCGTGTGAGCAATGCGAACTCGAGAAAATCATGACTTTTTTGTCACTGATTTATTTAAAGATTATTCACTTATAGAGACCAGTATTACATAATTGTCACGAATTTTGCTGAATGAGCATCGCGAATTCGCAAAATTCAGGGGAGGAACTATGGCTGAAGAACAATCGTCTAAGGATGAACAAGTTGGCTTTCACAAGGGCTCGCTTACAACGCTTGCTAAAGAGCGTCAGGAACTGGCTCGCATGATTGGTGTTGTCGAGCAGTTGATGCAAATGCACATTAAGGCATTGAAAGATCTTGGTGTTGATTTGGAAGCAGAGGCAAAGAAGGCTGTTGAATCTCAGAAAGCTCAAAAGAAACCGCTTGAGGATGCGTTGAAGTAAGATGTACGGCGCTGGTTATTCGTCATTTGTTTGTCGTTCTTCGTATGTGGCAGACTTCAACGACCAACGAACAACTACATACGAAACTTGGCAGCCACCTTTAGAGCAGCTCGTGCACTCAGCGCCTGCTGCGCTTTCTCTTGCTCAACCAGCGCATCCGAACCGCCAATACGACAACCTCTACTTGTCGCATGGCCACAGGGAATATTTTGTTCCTGACTCGTTTGTCATTCAACAATCTACTGTTTTTGTTGGTCATGCAATGGATGTTGAACTGCATGCGCGTGAAGCGTTTGAGAAAACGACTGGTGTGGAGTTTCCGGAAAATATCATTATTACCGTTGGCACGAAAGCACAGTTGAAGCAGGTTCACGAATCCCGCGCAGGACGATGGGATGATTCGATTGTTGGATTTTCGTTAAACGGTCAGAGTGTGCGGCCGCATGAGGTGTTTGTGTTGGAAGGTTCCCTTGACAGAGTCATGCTGACATTAGGTCACGAAATCGGCCATGTGCTGTCGCCAACACTCCCAGACATGCGTGACGAGGAAGCTAAGGCTTTCGCGTTTTCGCTTGCGTGGATTCGCACGATTGTTGATCATAATATTGCAGGCTTGTCGAATTGCATTAATCCAAATCCGGCCAAGAATGGATTGCATGATGTCGCTTTTTCGTTTGTGTCAGACAAACTCAAGGAAGGTCATCAGCCGTTATCGTTATTCAAGCAGTTGAAGATGCAGGAAGTATCTATCAGGCAAAAGCTGGAAACTATCATACTGAATTAGGAGGAAGACTATGGCAAAGAAGCAAGAACAGGAACAAGAAGTCAAGCAAGACATGAAACAGGATGCAAAAGTAGATCCATTGAAAGAGATGGAAGCGCGTCTTCCTCCGGAAGTTGCGGCCAAACTGACGGCTGCCAAAGAAAAGATTGAAAAATTCAAAAAGGCACTGCTTGACAAATACGACAAAGGCATCATGGGGATCTCGCTTCTTCCTCCGCCGCGCGAGTCTCCAAAGATGGAGCCAGGCATGCCTCCGCCACCACCTGTCAACAAGGATGCCTTGCATGTGCTGGTCCTGGCTGACGACAGCCACATCAAGCCGCCGCGATTTGAGTGGAGGGAGCAATTGTTCCAGACTGTTGACAAAATCGCAAAAGACATTGACCCATTAATTCTTCCTCAAACGCTTTTGCTGCAGGAATTGTGGCAGAACTGTTATGATGGAAAGTATGATTTGCTGCAATTGATTGCGCTGGGTGCGCCGATTCATGATACTGGCATGTTGTCTGCAGTGAAAATCGCTGAAGTGCACAAGACCATGGTGTTGAAAAAGTTTGAGAAGTATATTGTTGCGTATGTCTTGGCTGGCTCGCTCGTGCAGGGCAGGGCAACGCCTCAAAGCGACATTGACGTCTTCATCGTTATCGACGATACTGATGTCAAAAAGATGACGCGCGTTGAACTGAAGGACAAGCTGCGCGCGATTATCATCCAGATGGGTTTTGATGCTGGTGAAATCACAGGCATCAGGAACAAGATCAACATCCAGACGTACATATTGACTGAGTTTTGGGAGTCGATCCGCGAGGCAAACCCTGTTATTTTCACGTTTTTGCGTGACGGCGTGCCGTTTTCCGACAGGGGAATTTTCATGCCATGGAAGCAGTTGCTGAAAATGGGCAAGATCAAGCCAAGCACTGAAGCTATCGACATGTACATGAGCACTGGTGAACAGATGCTGGACAGGGTGAAGTTTAAACTGCGCGATATTGCGATGGAGGATTTCTTCTGGAGCATTCAGACGCCGAGCCAGGCCGCGTTGATGTTGTACGGCGTTCCACCGCCCACGCCTCGGGAGACTGTTGACGTCATGCGCGAGATTTTTGTCAAGAAGGAAAAACTTCTGGAGAACAAGGACGTTGACATTCTTGAAAGCATTATTTCATTGCGAAAGGATCTTGAGCACGGCACCAAGAAGGACGTGTCAGGAAAGGAAATTGACCAGTTCCTTGAGAATGCAGACAAGTATCTGAAGCGGCTGAAAAAACTGTTTGGCCAGATTGAGAAGAAAAAGGAAGAGGACAGCATTCTGTCCCTGTACGACAACGTGATCACTGCTATCCGTGACGTGCTGAAGCTCGAGGGCCGCGAAAAGATCGTGGATGTTGAACTCCTGAAAGGATTTGAGGACGACATGATCGCCACAGGAAAAATTCCCGCGAAATTTGTGCGCAGCTTGAATACTGTCATCGAGGCAAAGAAGCATTACGATGCCGGCGAACTGACAAAGTTTGACGTGTCAGAGACGCGCAAGGAAGCAAACGAATTGCTGAAAAGCGTCGTCGAGTACATGCAGCGCAAGCGCGTGTATGAATTGCAGCGGGCAAAAGTGCGCGTGCAGTACGACAAGAAGTTCGGCGAGCTGACAGTCATTGGCAATCACGTCTTTGTGGTCAAAGACATGGACGCTCAGGACAAGAAACTGTTCCAGGCAGACATTAAACCAGACGGAAGTCTGGGACCACTTGCGGACGCATCGTACGAGGAGTTCGAGAAAATCCTTGCCAAACACGCCATCCTGCCAAAGATCAGCCTCTCAGAACCATTCTTTGAAAGCCTGAAACTGATGTTTGGAAGAGACGTGCAAGTGTTGCTGTACTGAACTCAGCCACACGTTTATAAAATAGTGCACTTGGTAGCTGCCGTGACTTCAGCTCCGGCCATCACGTATGACATTAAAGTTAGTTTGGAGTCCTCGGTTGCGCATGTGGGAAGGAACAGGTACGAGTTGTTTCGCGCGCAACCAGCGTCACCAAATTTTTTGATCGAGAGGAACCTATCGGGACAGTACATGAGCGCTGACATTTTGGGTCTGACTACGTGGGAGAAATTTAAGGCAGTATGGACTTCATTGCAGGAACAGTTCAATGTGAGGTTGGTCAACGAGCACGATTTCTTGAAGCAAGGGTGGCGTGAGTTGTACAGTTTCGCTTGTGCTAACTCCACGGAGCGGGAATCACAGATGCTTGTGATTCGATGGTGTCCTAACGGCATACTAAGCTCTTCAGAATTCAGTGATTTGATTGATGTGTGGCAGGGTATCAAAAAGCAGAGTCCGGGATATTGGATGAAAAGATTGGTGCGGTTTCTCAAGAGAGAAAAGACGGGGAAACCTCTTGAAAATCTACGCGTGCTGTCTACTGAAGCATTGCCGGTGGTGTACGCGCACATGGCGTCTGTGTATCAGAAGGAGATGTCTGAGCTCAACAGAGTGAATGCTGAATTCAGGCAAGCTGTGGAAAGTCCGTGTACGGATTATACTATTTCTCTCGCGAGGCAGAAGCAAGATTTGGAGAAGAAGCTCACAAGTGTAAACAGCATAGCTGAACAAGGGCATAAATTGGCCCGCGAAAATACAGGGCTGCTACATATAGAAGGTGTAACTCAGAAAGTGTTCAAAGTTTTGGACATGGTCGGTTTGAACTATTCTGGCGTTCGCGAGTTTGTTGGCGCTCAGGAAGGCCGCCTTCTTGACGAGTATGCTAAGCACGTCATGGGACGCAGTCAGCTACAGGTGTACTTGGACCAGTTCATAAGAGAGCGGGATCAGTGTGTGTTAGAATTAGCCACCAAAGTAAATGAGGAGAAGAAGGCTGAGTCTGCTTGGGAGCTCGCAAAGGGTGCGCAGGACGCGGCACGCGCGGCAGGGCAATGTCCTGAGAAGAGCCCTCATTGGATTCAATCGGCAGAGTATGAAGGCTACCTTGATGCGATTGCATCTGCCAATGAAGCGAACGGCAGAAGGATAGCCGCAATGCAGGCGCGTGAAAATGCGGATAAAGAGGTGTCACGTGCAAAAGAAACAGTGGAACAGCAGAAGGAACGATTGCAGGAGTACGACAACAAAGGCGAAAAATTAACGTATACAATTCTTGGCAAGGAAGTGCTAAAGGACGTTGTTCAACCACCGCCATTGAAGGTTGTCCGCATGACGCTGCCTAATCGAGACCTCAAGAATACTTCAACATACCAGACTGGCCAGATTATTGACAGCAAGTATGAGCTTTTGCAAATAGTAGGCAGTGGTGGTATTGGCGTGGTGTTTCAGGCACGAGATCTTGAATCAAATGCCTTCGTTGCAGTGAAACTTCCGAAAGCACCAGATAAACAAACTGCCCTGCTTGGCGATCTTGAGGCGGCACTGTGCACATCCAATCTTGAAGAAGGGAGGGGAGTGGCGCGATGCCTGCATGCATGTCGTGATCCGCCGTATATTGTTTCTGAGTTTGTGGATGGAGTGAGCTTGCAGGACATACTTGATATGCAGCGAGAAAAGCGTCAAACTTTGACACTTGATACTGCTTCTGAGTTCATGCACCACGTGTTGAGTGCAGTGAAATACGTACATGGCAAGGGCATAGTGCATCGTGATCTGAAGCCCTCGAACATTCTAATAGGCAAGAAGGGTCAAGCGACTCTTGTTGACTTTGGTTCGGCTCATGCGAGCGATATTATTGTTTCGGCGTCAATGGCGTCAAGGAATGGTCAACCGTTTGTTACGTTTGGCTACGTGGCCCCGGAACTCATCCATCCAACTGAGAACGTAAGTGGTCCTGAAGTCCCGAAGGCGGACGTGTATAGTTTAGGTGCGTTGTTCTACGAGTTGCTGACAAATCAGCCGTTATCCCGCGAGCCGCCAAGTTACTTCAGTTACGGAGTGTCTGATTACGTTAATTCGCTTATTGACAGAATGACTGCGCGCCGCCCTCAAGACAGGCTATCAGTTGACGGAGTTCTTAACAATCTTCCTCCTTTACGTGTTGACCTCGTCATAGAGTATCCGTCGCTTCCGGTGAACGAACACTTGGACAATCGAGTCGAAGAGGCCGAAACAGTCATACCTGTCGAGAACACAGGCACCACGCGTGCACCTCGTGTTCGACCTCCGCTCGAATTACATGATTCCAATCCATTTCGCGGGTCAATTACAATAGAACCCAATCCTTTCATCGTGCTTGAGTAGTGTCATGCACGAGTTTGTTCCTGCACCATATTCATGATCATGATTGCCTCTTTGTACTGCTCTGCCAATTTCGCAACAACAGGCGAGTCAAGCCATTTGTCGATGATGGGCTTGAATTGTTCATACCTGAGTTGAGTGTATGCTTTAAGTGCAGGAAGTGGGTTTTCATGTCTGGCAAATTTCGCGTAGGGCTTGCTGGGTCGAATGCGTCTTTTTTTGAACTGTTGGCAATGCAGGTGATGATCAATGAGTGGGGGGAATGCTTGAATGCAGGCATAATTTGACGAAAGTTCATGTAACTTTTCTCCTGCCATATCGATGTCTGCAAGCCTGCTGATGTAGACTCCAGGAGTGCCCTGTACCTGTCTCAGTTCGCTGAATGCAGTCGTACAAGTTTGAACACGTTCAGCAAGGGCGTCCACGTATACGGATCTTTCTTCCGGAGATTTGGTGAGCGTTCCTCGTATTTGTGCACGAATTCTTTCAACGAGCAGAATATTTCGTTTGCGTGGCGCCAATGGCATGACCTTTGCGCACTCCGGACCTTCCGCATACAGGGTGTCCATTGGGATGACCCAGCAAAGATCAGTATGAATTAATTTGTAGTCTCGAATAGTACCGTCTGGTGAATGTATCCTGTGGAAGCTGAAGTATTCGGGAAGGAGGTTATCTTCGCACATGACGTGGATGCCGAGAAGGCCGTCTATTGTTTGCACGTTTACTTCATAACTCGCGTGCTGTTCGTCTTCTTCAGCTATTTTCTGTCCCGTGGCATAATAATCAAGAAATCCTGTTGGTGAGTTAATGTAGTTCACGTGTCGGACGACATCGTCTATAGTCAGAAGATCGTGGCTTAGTTTGAAATGATGTGGAACATCTTCTGGGCCTAATCCCTTTTTGCTGTCGCTGTATACGTAGTTGAGCGGGTAATAGATGAATCCGTTTTTGCTGAATTTCACTCGCCCGTCAAGGTGCATGAACGGATCAAATATCCATGGTTCTTGTTCATTGAATAAGTCCACAACCGCAAAGTGGTCGCTGCCAAGATTTGTGGTGTATCTCATGAGTCGTAGAGAATCGGTGGCATCAAGCGTGCTCATGACGAGCAACAAGTTGACTCCTGCTTCTGCACAATTCATGGGCTTGTACGCCACGTGTTCGTGCCGAATTGCGTGCGGGTCTTCAGAAATGATGTCTGGCATGAGCCTAATGCGTTTGCCTGACATGACTGCGTCAGCAACTCCATATTTCACGGCAAATGGTTGGAAGTCAAGTGCCAAGCTTCCAAAGATTTCGCGCCTTGCACGTGGCTGTCCATCTTCTATGAGGTACTTTTCTGCAAGGGCTTTGGCTGCTCGAATGTTTTCTTCTGGAAAATTCATTTTATAACGTGTCGTCTATGCCGCGAGACCTGCGTTCCATAGGAGTGACGAATGCTCCTGTGCCAGGACGGGCAACGTTGTCCTTATTTCCTGGTTTCAATGAGTAGACGACGGTTGCAAGTTCCGTGCCATCAGGTAATCTGCTCAGATTGAACCCGGAAAAGAATTCATATGCTTCATCACCCTCAGGACGTGGTAGCTGTCTTTGAAGTCCTTCAAGTGCGTCACTTGCGCTGTTCCCAATGTATGTTAATACTTTTCTAGTTTCATTTGCTGTCATAGTATTCACCTGACGGGCGACAGAGTGCCTGCTTTTTAAATGTTCTGCAGCATGACCTGTGAACGCCCCTCAATACCTTTCCACGTTCAGTCCTGGAATTCTGTTGAAGTGTTTCACGTTTCTGGTTACTATGGTCGTACATCCTTGTGCAAGTAGTGATCCTGCTATCAGACAATCAACAGGATCAATCACCAACCCTTTCCGCATGAGTAGACCGGATATTCGTCCTGCATAAACCGCGCTTGCGTGATCAACAGGAAGTACGCGCAGTTGGTGGAATAATCTTTCTGCGTCATGAAGAGCACGCTCCATGTTTTCTGCTTTGGCGAAAACACTTGTCACAACTTCAAATACACTCGCCTCAGATGCATATACAACAGGGTATGAGTCCAGCTCATTGCCTTTTTCGACTGCTTGCGGATCATTTCTTAAGAGGTCTATGAGAAAAGTGGTGTCAACTCCCTTCATGCAATCGCTCCTATGCGTTTCTTCCACTGTTGTCGTGATCTTTCTTTGCACTGTCCGATCGCTTTCTTTATTCCTGTGGCTTCTATTTCGCTCATCCAACTCCACAATCCTGCACATTCGTTCAGTCGGCCTTTGCGCCGAAGCAGTTTTGTAATCTCTTCAGAAAAACTTTCCCGTGGACTTTTTGCTTTGGCCAAGTCTTCATACACTTGTTTGGTGATGGATATTGTTTTTGAGCTCATATAGATATGTATACACATACACAGATATAAATGTTTCGGTTCCGTTACATTAATAAACGGTGCTCAGCGTTTCCGTGCATGAAAGCAGTCATTCTCGCCGCAGGTAAAGGAACTCGTATGCTTCCTCTTACTGAGAGTATGCCGAAAGTTCTTGTTCCTGTCAATGGACGGCCATTCTTGGCATATCTTATTGACAACCTTCGCAAGGCAGGATATGATGAGTTAGCTATTGTTGTCGGCTACAAGAAGGAGATGATTATTGACTTTTTGAAGCAGAACCACATCAAGGCAACGGTCATCACTCAACCGTCTCAGCTCGGTACTGGTCACGCAGTGCGAATGGCCATTCCTTTTGTGAAGCAGGACAATTTTGTGGTGGTGGGCGGTGATAACTTGTGGTCTGTGCGCGACTTGAAGGCCATGCAGAATGACGACGAGTTTTGTTATATTGGCGTGAAGGACGTGCCGAATCCGGAAAAGTATGGGGCGTGCATCGTGAACGGCCATGACCTGATCGGTATTGTCGAAAAGCCAAAGCAGTTCGTCAGCAACACCGTAAATACTGGCTTGTTGAAATTGACTGCAGATATTTTTCCTGCGCTGAACGGGATTCCCAAGAGCGCAACTGGAGAGTATTACTTGACGGATGCAGTTACGGTTCTTGCCCAGCGTCACAAAGTGCGCGTAGTCAAGTTGCAAGATGATTGGTTGGATTTGGGCTGTCGGCAGGATATTCCTGGTGCAGAAAGCAAGATTGGACAGTTGATGTGAGTCTGAACGCACCAAAGCTTTTAAACCATACTCTTTTTACAATTTTGCTGAATGAAGGTGCCTCCGCACCTGAATTCGCAAAATTGGCGAGGTAGCTCAGCCTGGCTAGAGCGCGGGATTCATAACCCCGAGGTCGCGAGTTCAAATCTCGCTCTCGCCATGCCTAAAGTGCACAATCCCCGTTCGATCCGCGATCATGCAACCAATACAAAGAATGGAGA
>JACQMZ010000110.1 GCA_016203345.1 Candidatus Woesearchaeota archaeon
AGTAATGCACTTTGGTATTACTCCGTTATTGAGTTTTACTACGTTATTGCCTTATCTTGTCGTAGTCATATTGCTCCCGAAGTGATTCACCAAGAATATTGTGAATTTTCCGTGTGAGCGAGCCATAGGCGAGCGAACTCGGAAAATTCGTACCCACAGGAGAGCTAAACAGGTACAATTTGACAATAACTTTAAAAACTTCAACAATGGATGCTCGCGGATGCGCGGCACGTATTCTGCAGGAAACAGAATTGGAGAGTATGTTGTTCTTGAAGACGACTGCAGACACGGGGCATACTGCGAAGTGTACAAAGCCCAGCGGCACAAGAAGAAAGGCTCGCCAGTGGCTGTCAAGGTCCTGCGACACGGCTGCGACGAAAGCTACCTGAGAAGAGAAGTTGCGGCACTCTCGCGGCTCACAGGACACCCAAACATCGTCACCCTTGTCGAAAGTAACGTGTCACATGACATCCCGCACGTCGTCATGCCGTACGTACACAAAACTCTCGCAGACTACCACACTCTCGCAGACTACCGCCCGCCAGATGTTGCCACTGCCCTTTCGCTCATGACTGGAGTACTTGAAGGAATAAAGCACGCACACGCCCATGGCGTTGTCGGCCTTGACCTGAAACTGCAGAACATCCTTGTTGACGGCAGCACGCCACTGCTGAGCGACTTCAACGTGTCGGACGTGAAAAATCTCAGCGGGTCATTAGGCAGCTTTGTGGCGGGCGGCACTGTCCCGTACATCGCTCCGGAAGTTCTCAGGGGAGAAAAGCAAACGCCAGTCACTGACATCTACTGCACAGGCCTGCTTTTTTACGAACTCCTGACGGGAAGAGTCGCCCACTTCAGCGCGCCAGACATCGCATGCGTGCGAGCAGACGTTTCTCCCTGGATTGCAGACTGCGTGTACAAAGCTTGCGACGACGTCCCTGCGCGCAGATACAGGTCGGCACATGCATTCAAAAATGCGCTTGACCAAGGCGCAAGAAAGTCCTCGAGGCACAAAACTGTCCGTGACCTACCTTTTTTCTCTTGGATCGCAAAATTGTGCCTTGCACGAAAATACCCTTAGGAAACTGGGAAAAACTCGCGTCCGCGCTTTGCCGCCACCGCTCAATCGACGATTTCCCTGTATCTTCATGCGGACGACAGACCTGTACTGTTCGATGCGCAATGAGAAAATTATTGTGACCGGCGAATTGCGAACACGACTCCTGCACACAACACGACTAGCAAAGGTACAAGCACGACTGGCGAACGCAGCACAGCGCTCTGAAGCAAAACATCATTCGCAGCCACAAACCACTCCATCGTCCAAGGAACGTACTGGGGGATTGTGTTCATGAAGAACCCAGTTCCTTTGCCTGTAACCATAATCACACCGACAATTACCAAAATTACTCCTGAGATCAGATTGTACGTCGTCGTATAAACAGAATGCCCTAACACGCGGGCGTGAAGTGCCCGTCCTGTCATGAATTTCGCAACGTCAAACCTGTCGCTCAGATACGCGGCAGAAACCAAAGGAATAGCCACGCCCAGCGCATACCCTGCGAACAAAAGCATGCTCTGTCCCAGGGACGCGGCGTTCGCAGACAAAATGAAAATACCGCCCAACACAGGACCCACGCAAGGCGTCCAGCCAACAGCAAACAAGGCGCCCAAGGCAAACATTCCTGTATGCGATGTGTGTCTCGTCGGACGCGCCTGATGACTGAAGAACGAAAAACCTACGTTTAATGCAGACATCACACCAAGAGCGATCAAAAGAATTCCTGATATCACCGCAGCGTATTCCTTGTACGGATTAAACACTTCTCCTGCAAACCCCGCAATTACTCCAAACAACACAAACGCGGCGATCAAGCCAAGAGAAAACATGATCGTCATCTGAACCGCCTGACGACGCTCACTGAACAAGTAGGAAAAAAACATGGGAAGCACTACAAACCCGCAAGGGCTTGCAAAAGTGATGATGCCCGCAAGCACTGCAACAGCAAAAGACAACGACTGTGCAAGAGTCAGCTGATAGTCAAACATGCGCTGCACGCCAATTGGTAATTCGTATCCCCACACGCCGAGCGCGAACAGTAGCGCGATGAGCACAAAGAGAAACTGCCTCATTTCTTATTTCCCCTCTCAAACCGCTCAGCAAAATACGCCACTGCCTTCGTGCCAAACCGATCTACCAAGCCCTTTACGGCACGCTCAACCACAGACTGCTCAAACTCCTGCCTGGATTTCTCCGGGAAATAAACATATCGAAGTCCGCCTCTCCCAGTCTCTATAGACCTGCCAACAATCCCTTCCTTATGCAACCTGTCCAGAGCAACTGCGACAGACGTGAGCGCTGCTTTACCTTTGATACGGTCATGAATATTCCTCACTTTCAGACGCCGCTCTTGCCACAATACTTCAAGAATTTGTTTTTCAAGCGGGCTTAGCTGAAGAGCATCGTGGTTCATATCACGTGACAAGCGCAGGTTGCTTATATATTTTACTTCTTTTGCAAAGCTTTGCATGCAAAGGAAAGCTTTATATATAAGCCGGCTTTTCATCTGTTGTAAAGCAATTGTTAAAAACAATCCTTATATAGCGCCTGCGAATGACAAACGCAAAACACAACACAGGGGTGACGATCATGGCAAAACGAAAACAAGAAGAAAACTTAGACAACATGGACACTACTGACTCTGCAGAAGAACAGACACGTGCTCAAGAACCGGCGAGAAAATACGCCAGAACAAAGTCGCACTCAGAAGATGACGACGATGTCCTTACCAACAAGCTCATGATCGGCGTGTTTGTCGCCGCAATCCTCATCCTGTTCAATGGATTCCAACTCATCAGCCTCGCATCCTCCCTCTCGGGCGGATCAGGAGGCGCAAGCGCAGTGCTGTCAGTCATGCGCGGCAGCGGCACCGTCACCCTTGGCGCAAAAGAAACAGTCGGCACTGCCCTCACTGCAGTCATCAACCAGCCACCTGTGCTCCCCGGCTACGGCACGCGCATGATCAAAATGGAAACCATCAGCGAAATCCCAGTCAAATCAAAAACAGGAGACGCAGTGCAGGACGCCATCAATACCCTCGTTCCGACTGGCACGCCCTTCTATGGCACAGATGCAGGAGTCAGCTTTGATGACCCCATCAACTCGATGCAGCAATGGGGAAAGCTTGAACGAAGCACAAAACTCACCCCAGAACAGGAACAACGCTGGAATAAAATCGTTGGCAGTTTCACGTGCGACTATTGCTGCGGCAGCCCACAGAACCCGACTATTATTAACAGGTGCGGATGCGCGCATGCAGCAGCATGGAGAGGAATTGCAAAATTCATGATCGGCAAATACGGAGACCAATACACAGACGCCCAAATCCTCGGCGAAATGAGCAGATGGAAAGCACTCTGGTATCCCGGACCGACCATCAAAAGAGCGTTTGAAGAAGGCGTACTGTGAAATTCTCGAGTTCGCCCTTCGGGCTCACACGAGAATTTCAGGTGAAGTAAAAATCAATGAGCAAGAAGAAACTTACGGTAGCACACGCATGGAAAACGAAAATACTCGGGTACGCGGGAGGAGTGAGTGGAGGAGCCACAGTGCTCGGCAGCTACCAACTCTGTCACAGCATCTGCCTTGGCATCATCAGCCTGCTTTCAATCATTGGAATCACTGTGGTTGGCATGCCGTTGATGTTCCTCAACACCATCAGCGTGCCTGTGTGGATTCTGGCAGTAGTGATGTTGGCAGTCACCGGAGTATTGGCGATGCGCCATGCGTGCGTGTCCCGCAAACTCTTGCTTGCGAACTTCGGCCTCATCGTGGCAGGAACGCCGTTTCGCGCAGTACAACCCTACCAATTACTAGTTTGGATTGTGGGAGGAGGGATAGTGCTGACCAGCATCGTCCTTGCGGTGGGTAAAGGAATGAAGACAAAAAAACAGAAAACAACAGTGGCGACGTGGATTCTCGGAACAGCAGTCGTTGTCGTGCTTGGGCTTGTCATATTCAACACGTATACTCTTGTGAATCTGAATTCAGCAAAAGTCCCACAAGCGCCAATGATGGGATCGCCCATGACGCGCATGCAATTCACAGCACACGACCAAATGCTGGCACACGAAATGATGGACGAAAACGGCGACGGCATGTGCGACACGTGCGGCATGCCCATCGACCAGTGCATCGCATCAGGAATGATGGAGTGCAGCATGGCTTCGGACGCAAAAATTGGATTGCTTGGCTCATCGCATCACCACGTTGACTGGAAAATTTACCTCAATGGCGAAGCGATTGACATGAGTCCCTATGGACTGCCACTAAAGGACCCTGAGAAAGGCAGCATGTTTGCCCACATGGAAGGAGGCTCTCCGGAAGAAAAAATCGGAGACGTCATACACTTCCATGCCACTGGTGTTACTTTGAACTTTTTACTTGACAGCATCGGCATGAAACTCTCCCCAACCTGTTTCACCACAGACATGAACGAGTACTGTTCGACATCCCAGCTAACACTGAAGTTCTTCGTCAATGGAAAACCGAATAATGAAAACGGCGATTATATTCCGCAAAACGGCGACCAAATACTCATCAGTTACGGGCCAAACAACGAAGATGTCAGCAAACAACTGGAGTCGGTCACGAGTTTTGCGAGAAACTATTACACAAAAAGAGGGCAGAAATGAGCAGAAACATCATCATCGGACTGCTGATTCTCTTGGGCGCATGCGCTCCTGAGCAATCCAAAGACTTTCTCTTTGCTGCCAATCAGAATGACAACTCAGTGTCTGTACTCGATGCGCATACACTAACAGAAGTAAAAAGAATAGCGGTAGGCGCAAAACCCATCGGGCTTGTCGCTACAGGCAAACGCGTGTTCATCGCTGACGAGACATCAGGCACGGTCTCGGTCATTGACACCGAACGGCTTGTTTTGGAGAAAACACTCACGACAGGAGCAGGAACCCACGACGTTGTTGTCACGCGTGATGGTACTAAAATATATGCGACAAATCTGAACAATGACAGCCTATCCGTGATTGATCCCATAACCCTATCCGTCAAAAAGATCGATCTCAAACCAGGCACAAAACCCCACGCATATGGCGTGAACCCTGCCACAGGAGAAATCTGGCTCGCGAATTGGGGCACAAACACCATTTCCATCCTCAACGATGACATGATTACTGCAGAAATTCAAACAGGAAAAATTCCACAACACTTCATTTTCACTTCAGACGGAAACACTGTGTTTGCGACCATGGGAGGAGATAACCAAACATGGGCGTATGGCGTCAATAGTCATGAGGTGAAGAAGAAAATCGATGTTCCAGGACCTCGACCCACTTTCAACATGATCACTCCTGATGACAAGTACGTGCTTGTCTCCAACACCAAAGGCAATCAACTCACCATTATTGATCCGTCGACAAACGAGGTTGTGAAGCATCTTTATGTAGGAAACGGTCCTGAGCACATCATCGTCACACCTGATGGTAAAACTGCGTATGTGAGCATTGGGGAAGACGATGCAATTGCAGTTATTGACATCGCAACGCTTACGATGGAGAAGCACGTGCAGCTTGCGTCAGGCAGCCATCCGCACGGCATCATCCTTGTGAGGACAGGATGAGGTGTTATTTTGACCAGAGGTAGGCAACCAAAATGAAAACAGAATATCTCTTGATCGGAATCGTCGGAATCTTGGTAGTTTTCACAGGCTTCCAAGCGTACACGATGATGGGCTTATCAAAAAATCTAAACACGCCAGCCGCACCTACAATAACGACGGCAGCAATAGCACCACTGCCTGCCCAGCCGCAAATCAAGTTACCAGCAAACATCCAATCCAGCGCACCCATCCAATTCAAGAGTTTTGAGGAAGAAGTCGCATACTACAAGAAAAACACGAAAAACGCAAAAAACATTAACATTGAAAGTGCGGTAAGAAACATGGACGCAAACCACGATGGACAATGTGACAAATGCGGTATGGCAATCCTGCACTGCATCGAAAACGGAATGGAGGACATGTAAGCCATGAACTGCGGGAAAGGCAAAGGCTGGAAGTCCTGGCTGATGACGATCGGCTGTCTTGCACCGCTTTTAATTATAGTTGCATTGCCGTTTTTTGGCGTCAAGAGCGCATGGCTTTCATCGCTAGCTTTCCTCATCTGCCCGCTCGCGATGCTTTTCATGATGATGAAAACACAACGGAGGTAAACAAACCATGGACAAAAACATATTGATAGCAATCGTGCTTGGCGCACTCATCCTGGTCGCAGGCATCCAGGCATACAGCTTGATGAGCCTCACCAGCAAAGTGCAAAGCGGCGGCGTCTCAGTCTCGTCACCAGTGCAATCTGGCGGCGGAAGCGGCGGCGCATCACTGCCCAGCAACCTGCAAAACCTGCCAAGCATGGTCGGCGGGTGTTAAGTTTTTTGTTTTTTTTTTGTTACTTTACCATTCATGCCACGAAAAATTTCTGATAGGAGTACGAATACGGGGAGTAAGAAAACTGATACGACTTTTTCAAAGCGACCTCCTCGTATTTTGCGTCTCGTATGATGTTCTGCAGGCTTCTACGATTTGAGTGGATCGCCTTTTCAGTAGGAATTAACAGTGCGTCGTACTTTAAGAGCCGTACGATCAGCTTTGAAAAACTGACGATCTTTTCATACAAAGCCTTTGGCTGAACAGACGAAAGAATCCTTTCACTCGGCTGAATGGACGCAACAAGGTACTGCTTGTCATCCTCCCTAATCGTTCGGTAGATCACGCCCCCACAGGCATAGTCAGCTTTATCAAAGATAATCATCTGCCAAAAGTCAGGACTGTTCCACAATCAACTGTTCCTTGATCTTCGCAACAACATCCTTCTCAATCACGGTAAATTGTACCAGCCATCGAGCAATCTCCTGGACTCCCCAATCTACCTGCCAATCGAGTGATGTCACGGTAAAGCCATTTTTCTTGAGAATACTCATGACACGCTGCTCTTTCTGCTCAACAGCCAATGGAGATTTCCACAACTGCTCCAATGCGTTCGCCAACCTCCCAAAATCAACACGTGCTGTTCCAAGCAGCAGCTGAAACTCCTGCGGAAAACTTTGCTGAGCAGCCCGAAGCATACTCACAATGATATCATTCAACCGATCGCCCACAAACTCCGTATACTTTGACAACGTATCATACTTGACAGGAACAACAAGCGTGTACATGCTTTCGAACGATGGTAAACTGTTTCCCTGCGCTTGCCACCAACAATACAAATTACGCAACAGCTCAAGCCTACGCAAACGCACATCAGGCTTCAGCAACTCCAACCCTTTACGTGCCGGATCGATCGTAATTCCAGGATGTTGAATTGCGTACCCGACCACGTCGACAAGGTCTTGCCACGCGCTAAAATTCACCTCTTCACCCTTTCTGAGCTCAACACTGCCCGCCTCAACCTTAACTGCACTGCCACTCAATTTCTTCACCACCACTTCAGGAATGTCAGATTGACGGTCATCACGCGCGGCAAAACTCTTTGCATACTGCGACCGGTCGACACTCAACTCAGGACTAAACGTGTGATACAGCAACGCAAGAAGTCCAGTTTTAACTTGTAATCCCGCAAAATAATTCCAAACACCTGAAAGACACTGTCACGAACATCCTCATGCAGTTTCTCAAACAAACCCTTTTTTCTTGTCGTCCACCCATTAAAAATGCCAAATAAGCTCATGAAGGCCTCTTTTCCCACCTGCCAAACACACGATCTGAACTGATAATTTCATAAATCATAATTCTTTCTCTGCCTGCTTTCGTATTTCTTGTTTCAAACGTGACAGTGAGAGCCTCGTGATACCTGCTTTTTTACCCAGCTCGGCCAAATCCTTCAAGGAGTGGTTTGAAACGGGCAAGAGAACAAACTCATCAGGCAGACGCACGACATGAAATGACTGCGCATCCTGTTGTCTCCAAGCTCTCGGCACCATCATCTTGACCGCACGCGCTGTTTTGCACGGTACGTTGCTGAGATGTCTTCTATTTCGGGGAGAACAGGTCCCGGACAGCAAAACGCTCCTCCCCTGCCGCGGATCACGACGTGATAGTCTGGACTGCAGGGCGCTCGCGCGCGAAAACACCGCGTTTCCTTGTTCTGTGCTGTAACTGCACCGTCAATCGACATACAACTGTTTGTGCCCAATGCTACAAATCCTTGAGGCGTCCACGCAACCCGTGCGGGAAACGCGCTCACTAAATAGGCAACAATCAAAAAGATTGAGACGGGAATGACGTGTCTTTTGAGCATTCATGCCAGTATCAAAATGTACTATAAATTCCTTTCCTTCACACCATGTTTAAATTCTCCTTCCGTTATTGTTAAGTATGCTCGAAGACAAAGCGCGACAAATCGCCACCACAGCCCACAACGGGCAGTACAGGCACGATGGCACAACGCCGTACATCACCCATCCAGAAGCAGTAGTGGGGTTGCTGAAAAGCATTGGCGTGACTGATGACGACATCCTGTCTGCAGCATGGCTCCATGACACCATTGAAGATTGCGGCTTGACAGTTGAGACTCTGGAATGCGAATTAAATCCGAACATCGCACGCATTGTGCAAGCGCTCACCCGAAACATTGAACGGCAGGAATACAAGGATCGCATTCGCACAGCAGATTATGCAGTTCAAATCGTCAAACTTGCGGACGTGGTGCACAACTGCGCAACGCTTCATGCAGGACTGCCACCGAAGACTATTCAAAACAAAGTAGATGACTGCAAGGCACTGTATTTTGAACTCGCCAAGCGAATCGCGCCAACATTCTATACTGCCTTGCAAGAATCACTGAAG
This sequence comes from Candidatus Woesearchaeota archaeon, assembly GCA_016203345.1. Lineage (GTDB taxonomy): Archaea > Nanobdellota > Nanobdellia > Woesearchaeales > ARS49 > JACQIC01. The sequence continues at coordinate 8,862 of JACQMZ010000110.1, forward strand.
CCATGGCAAACTATGCCCGAAGCAAGATGAGGTCAGAATAATTGTTCAAAGAGCTTTTTTGCATACAGGCAACTGTAAAACTGGCCGTCGCGAGTGCCTTCAAGCCGGACTGAATCGATGTCGTTTTGGCCAGTGAGAAACATCTTGGTTACTACAACAGGTTGACCAGCGACGTAATGGACGCCCATACACTTTGCGTACAAAACCTGAATGTCTCCTGCAACACTCTTTGCCAAACGAAGATTTTCCTCGGCCTGTTCCTCCGGCGAGTTGCATTTCCTCCCAGGAACACGAACAATCAATTCCAATTCGGACATATGCCTGATGAAGCAGTACGCATATATAAACGTGAGGTAAATTCTAGACTTTCGCGGTTTCTCTTATAAAGACATCTTCGATGTAATTGTTGCGTGTTGTTTTGTCTTCTATTTCAACAATTTCGCGTATGAAATCATTCATTCCTTTATCTTGGATGTACGTGCAGCATTCTCCAATGGTCATTGTCA
>JACQMZ010000114.1 GCA_016203345.1 Candidatus Woesearchaeota archaeon
AGTTGAGAACGTAATATTTATATAATCTCAGAAGAACCATGCTATAAAGAGGTGACTGTCATGAAATTGTTCTCTCACAAGAAGGGCCTTGAATTACCTATCACGGCAATCGTTGTACTCATCATCGCAATCACGTTTTTAAGCCTTGTTATCTTGTTTATCAAAAAAGGATTTGGCACCAGTCAAGAACTCGTTTTTGCAGAAATCACAAAAATCAAAGACCAACTGCGGAAAAACCTGGAAGAAACAGGCGAACTCTTCGTTATCAGTGCAGGAGCAGAAATCCAAGTCAAAAAAGGAACACCACTTGACTTTTACATCGGCGTCCGCAACACCGCCCCAAAAAAGGTTTGTTACCGCGTCGCATTCCGTTGCCTCAAACCCTTCACGCCTGACAACACGTGTTCTTCATCAGGCACGCAGGGAGCAATCCTCGTCGGCGGAGTTGAGCCAGACGGCCTCACCCGGGCAATAGGAGGAGACAAATGGATCCCCAGGATGAACCCAGAACTCGACATTCCCAGCGGCGATATAGAAGTGTCACCAGCCACGCTGCAGATCGCAGGAGCGGTCAAGGCAGATACATACCTCATGGAAGCAGACATTTACAAAGCACTCAACGACGAAGAGTGTGAAGCACAGCCAAACTGGCCCACTGCAGACGAGCCGTACACTTCCAAACGATTCCACATCATTGTGAGCTAACATGGCACCCAACTGGAAAGTACGCAGACCACTCACCGAACACGAAGAGTTTGAAGTAGTCAAAATGGTGCTTGACAAGTTCCTCTGGCTCGGCACAGCCCTGCTTGGCATAGGCTTGTTCACATCCATCGAACAACTGTCAGCCGAAGCAGGACTCTATTACATCATCGCCGGCACAGTCATCATGGGCTTGTTTGGCTGGATCATCGTCAAAGAATTTGAGTTCAGCCGCGTAAAATGAAAACTTTGAAAAAGTCGGCTTCGCCTCCTTTTTTCAAAGTTTTCTGGTGATAAACATGGGCTTTGCAAAACGACAAATTGTTCTTTTCATACTGGCCATTGTGGCGCTATTCGTACTCTCTGCCTGCACCAAAGCAGAATGCAAAAAAGACACTGACTGCGTCAAGCCGCACTTTGACGGCAACTGCCTGGAAAAGAAATGCCAGTACAAGCCGTTGCCAGGCGAGTGCGGCAACAAGGTCTGCGAAGAGCCGGAAAATAAGTGCACGTGCGCGTTTGACTGCGGCGAATGCACCGGAAAAGTCGGCGCATATCTGACAGGAGTATGCAATAAAGACAACCAATGCCTTCTCGACGTGCCAGAACAGCAAATCAAGCCGGTAGTGCTTACGGCAGAACAGCCAAGCCAAGGAGACAAGTTCAAAGTCACCATGATCATGAACCAACCCTTCAACCTCAACAAGGATACTATATCACTCAGAATAGAGGTGGCGCAGGAAAGCCCAAACAACCGCGACCGCAAAATCACCAGAGCGACACTCTCAGGCCAAACCAAAGAAAGACAAACAGTCACCATTGCCGAGAAAACCATCAACAAACCCCTCTGGGGACAAGGACTGGACGTGCGCGATGAACTCATGCTCGACTTCCCAGTCACCGGACCAGACGGCGAACTCACCAACCTCCTTCTCTCGATAGACTACGAATTCGTCCAAGCAAGCGGAGCAGCAGTGCAGCAAAAAACCGCGTCCTTCCAGATCAGAAACACACAACAAAAACTCGTGTATGCCAAGCCGCCAAACACGTACCCCTGCCCTGACTGCGACGACAAAAACGCAGGAACACGCGACGAGTGCGGGCCGGAAACACAATACTTCTGCCAACACACCCCGCTCCCCCAAGCATGCGGCAACTTTGTCTGCGACGGAAACGAAAACAAATGCACGTGCGCCTCTGACTGCGGCCCCTGCACAGGAACTGGCGTGTTCACCGTAAAAGCGTGCGCCAATAACCAGTGCGTCGCGCAACTCAAAGGAGGAATCACCATCGCGCCCCAACAAGTGTTTGACGACAGAAACCTCAACACCTTCCAAGTCCAAACATACTTCAAATACAACACGCCGTTCAACACTGCCACAGACAAGTTCATCATGGACACCACACTCTACCAGCTTGGACAAAATGTTGGCAACGTGCAAATCGAAGCCGTCCGCCTGCTTGAAGGCAGCACAGAACTCGGCGCGGCAGTCGGAAACCGCGCTCTCCCGTCGATAGGAAGCAAACAAATCATAGAAATCGCTCTCCCTCCACAAGCCGTCGCTGAACAAGAACGCAACGTCCTCGTCAACGTCTACTACTCCTTTGACCAAAACGGCCAGAAAAAAGGACAATTCCAAAAACCCCTCGGTAAAATCGTGTTTATTTCACCACAATGACTAGAAAATCCCGAATTCGGTCGCTGATGCTCCCTCATTCAGGGATTTTCGGGAACAAACGAGGAATTGAGCTTTCTACGACCATGATCGTCACCCTCATCATAACCATTATCATTTTCATGGGAGCCATCAGCCTCACGTTCAAATTCTTCAAAGGAGCAGAAGAAGTCGGGGCAGAAATCGAACGGTCAACCAAAGAACAAATATCAGGCCTGCTAAGATCAGGCAACCAACTTGTCGCCATCCCATTCAACAAAGCAACCCTCCCCAGAGGTAAACAAACAACCTTCGCCATCGGCGTACGAAACATTGGAGACACCGCACCATTCAGCATCAAAGTAGAATTCGACAACGCGTACGACCTCAGCGAAAAACAACTCCCTGGAGCAGACAAGACACACATCGAAGATAAATGGGTAGGCGGCTTTGCAGTAACAGAAAACATCCGCATTGAAAAAAACAAGTTTGAAATCGTGCCAATCCCCATCAAAAGCCAAGGAAGCCTCAACCCCACAGCACCAGCACCAAAAGGCATCTACGTCTTCAACATCTGCGTCTACAAAAAAGCAGCACCAGACGCACCCTGCCAACTCGGCCAACCAGTCGAAGCATTCTACGACAAACGGATTCATCAAGTCTTCATCGAAGTATGACGTTCCGAACTCGCAAGCTCGTTCAGGAACGTCAGGTGAGTGGAATTATCGGAACACTACAGTGATGACTTTCTACGTTCAATAGTAATCTCCGTCGGAATCATATCAGCAGGAGTTGATGCCAGCGCCACTACAAGGTCTGCAACATGAGCAGAATCCATTAACTGCCCACTCGGCGGGCCATACGCTCTGAACAATTCTGTATTCATACCTCCAACATACACCGCAGTGGTGCGAATTCCAAACTCACGCAAGTCTTCCTCCAGACATTCGCGCCGTCATCGACCAACTGCTCGGCTTCGAAATCACGCACCAAACACGCACCAGCGTCACGCTCAACGACGCAGTCCTGAGCCAATTCCAGCAGATCTACGCCACGCTTCACATCGTCAAAACCCCAAGCACAGACCTTGTGCGGTATGCGGACCAGCTGAAGCGCTTTTTTGAACAAGTGACGACAGCCATCTTTGGCGACAGCAAACTGGACGTGTTGCCGCTCATCACGCAGAAGTACATCCTGTACACGACCAAAAGAGAATACATCAAAATCGCTTCGAATAAAGAACGAGAAGCCTGCCAGGAAATGGGGTGTCTCATTCGCCTGTTGACGGAGTATGTATGCGTAGTGTCGTTGTTGTCGTTTAAAGATTAGACGTGCAAGGTAAGAACCGCTTCACCGCACACGAGAATTTTCTGAAGGTTTTTTGATCTTAAGGCAACACACGTGCCGCCGCCCGTAAATATTCCTTGACTTTCTCCATGTTCAGTGCATCATCGCCATACACATCGCTTCTCTTATCTCGCAACCCACCTTCGGCATCAATGCAGAACTCAGCAGTCCCCACCTCTTTAACGATCTGTTGCACACGTTGTTCCACATTCTGACCAGTGAAACCACCAGCGAAACCAAGAGTCAAATTCAAAGACATACTCCTAAGCTGATTGTACAAATTTACAGACTCACCAACATCAAACTCCTTACCCCTACCACCAGATGGGTCTATGAGCGCATAACTGCAATAATTTTCATACCGCAAGACAGCACCTGCAATCTCATCCACAGTCCGTCCTTCCATAACACTTTGAGACAACTGCAACACTACATTCAAATCCGGAAATTGTTTCTTAATAAGCCGTACCTGCTCCACATCAGGCCACGCCACGTTCAGTTGCAGAGATCTACACAACCCATCCTGATAAAGCCCATCAAACACTTCAGCGACCTGAACGGCAAGCGTCGCCATCTCTCTGGAATTATAATGGATCATTGTCAACACTTTATCACTTGCCTGTTCAAGAATAGTCCTTAGTTTAGAGAAAGTCACATATCTCCTGTTTGCAGTCCCTTGATCATGCAGCGTCTTTAGCGACACCAGAAAGCCAAGCATAGGAATATGTGGTGAATGCATCGTGTAACCACTATCACTAAACGCTTGGGTGAGAGACACAACTTCGTCCATCGACACAGGACCAGTGATTCCCACATATGGCTGAGCAGTCATACTCTGCAGATTCAGAACTCACTATAAAAACATGCACTATGCTCTAATCTTCTTTTTCACCAGCATTCACGACCAGCACGAAATCCTTTCCTGCGGCAAGAGCCACAGGATAGTCACCCACGGGAATTGCCTTGATAACGTTCAGTGTCTGGCGGTCGATCACGACCACCTGATCATTTTTCGGATCAGCCACCCAAATCCGGCCAGCAACGCCGCCAGAACTAAACGACACGCTCACCGGCGAAATACCCAGCTTGAGCTGTTTCTTAATCTTATACTCTTCCGTATCAATGATTGACAACACCCCATCGCCCTTATTGACCACAAACAGTTCAGCATCATTCTGGCCAAGAACCGCACTTCGCGGCTGCACTCCAACGTCAATGTCAAACTTTTTCTTCCGCGACATGTCAACCGCATCGATCACACTCACCCCATTCGAACGCTCGTTCACCACAAACAATTTTTCCTTATCCTTTGTCATCGCAAGCGCGATCGGAACATCACCAACCTTTGCCTTGCCTGTCACGCGGCGAATAAACAAGTTCACTTTTTCCACAACCTCTCCAGTAGCAGACGTCACAAACACGTACTTTCCCTCAGGAGACGCGGCAAGAGCAGAAGGACGCTTGCTCACCGCAATCGTCGCGTCCACCTTTCGACTCGTGAGGTTAATCACGCTCAGCGTATCATCACCAATATTCGCGGCAACAATGTAGTCGCTCAGCGGAGAAATCACAACAGATTGAGGAGTCCTGCCGACAGGCACTGTACCAAGCACTGAAGGAGTACCCACTTCAATAATGCTCGCCGTGTTGTCGCCAGCATTAACCACCGCAGCATAGAATCCATTCGAAGTAACGGCCACATCTGAAGGAGATTTACCAACAGGAATTTTCTTCACCACTTCCATAGAATCCGTGCTTATGACCCACACACTATTCTTAGTGGTTTCATCCAGATCAGGCTCAGAGACAGGCACAGGGACCTGCTCCTTTGCAGTCTCCACAGCTTCAACCGCAGGCGGCTCCACAGGCGGAACAGGAACAGGCGCTTCTGCCACCTGCGGTAAGGGGCGAGCACAACTCACCATCACAACCAAAAGCAGGAGTACTAGCCGTTTCATATGTTCAAGGGCAGAGACTGGGCATTTAAAACTTACGAATTTTGCTGAATGAGGACGCGCAGCGACCGAATTCGCAAAATTCATGCGCAAAAGACTTCAGAACTTGAGCAGGGTCAGGAGCATTCACCACGCCAGACGCAACCAGAATACCGCGCGCACCAAGCTCAAGCGCCTTACGCACGTCCTCTGCAGTCTTAATCCCTGCCCCGCAAAGAATCGGAATGTTCTTTATGGAATTGGTTGTTTGAGTGATCACTTGGGGTTTGGCTTGCGACACTGCAACATCCCCCCCAATCAGTTCAGGAGGCTCGACAGCTATCATGTCCGGCGCCAACGGCGCAATCTTTTGCGCAACAGCAGGCGACCGGGCGCACACGACAACCTGTAATCCTGCAGAACGCGCCGCAGAAAGTGACTTTTGAAGTGAGAGCACGGAAAGCCTTTTTTCAGAATGATTCAATAACGTTCCAACAGCTCCTGCTTCCCGCACACCAACAGGCAACACGTGGCCGGTATGCGCGCCGAACACAATCGGATCAACATGCTGAGCAAACGTAACCACTCCAGTCGCGGAAACACGCGGAATGTCCTGCGGTTGTACAGCCAAAGCTACAGTCACACCACACTCGCGGGACACACGAACAGCAACGCGCGCCAATTCAACAGCATGCCTTCCAGTCCCTTTCTCGTATGCCTTGCAGTTTACAACAATACAGGGCGTCTTCACGGATGAAACACCACACCTGCAAGCCAAATGAGCACCACCCCTGCCATCAAGCTCGCAAATTGCATAAATGAACGAATAGGCATTCGCTCCTTATGAAGCTCAGGAAGCAGATCAGCACTCGCTATGTAAATAAAACCACCAGCCGCCAAAGCCAACAGATACTGGTTTGCCGCGAACACAAAATCACGAAAATAATACGCGAGGAGAGCGCCTGCAAACGCAGTCAGAGCAGACAAGAAATTGTACACGATCGCCCTCGTCCGCGACAAGCCACTAAACAACAAGACAGAAAAATCTCCAATTTCCTGCGGAAGCTCATGAAAAATAATGGCAAGGCTCGTGGTTATGCCAACAGAAATGTCCACGATAAAACTTGCCGCAATAATGACGCCGTCCACAAAATTGTGCACCCCATCGCCAATCAAAATAAGATAACTAAACGTGTGCACTTCACACCTGCCATGGTGGCAATGGCTCCACAACAAAAACTGCTCAATCACGAAAAACACCAACACCCCTGCCAGCACGAACGCGAGAATCCCATGTGATTCTCCTCCAGAAAGTTCTATAGCCTCAGGAATCAACTCCAGAAAGCTCGCAGCCATCAACGCGCCTGCGGCAAAACTCACCAAATTATTCAAAAACTTGTGCAACACGTTCTGGCGAATTGACAACAGAAACACGCCCACCAGAGAGATCGCACTGGAAATAAACGTAAACAACAAAATCCACCACAACACACTCATCACGTCACCTCTTCAGCCATCCATCAATCTGCGCCCGAAGCGCGGCCTCACCTGAAAAACCCACCATCCGCCCCACTTCCTCTCCCTTGTCAAACAAAATAACGCAGGGAATATTCAACACTCCCGCATTCTGTGCGAGCTCTGCATGCTCATCGACATTCACCTTGCCAAAAGCCACCTTTCCAGCCAATGCCTTGTCGCCTGCAACCTTGTCAAATACCGGACCAAGCAGTTTACACGGCCCACACCATTCTGCCCAAAAATCAACCACAACAGGAACACCAGAGCGCGCCACGTCCTTTTCAAAATCAGCAATCTCCTTAACCATGCTGCACCCGCACCGCATTCGCGCTCTGGTCCTTTGCGGGCTTTGACGCATGCGACCTGCGCTCGAACAAATATCTCTTCTGGTTTGCATCAAGATCTGAAAAGCTGTCCGCCGCCTCGATAAGCTTTGCAGACGCGCTTTTGCCAAACGCCATCACTTCCACCCGCGTACCCAGCGCCTTCTGCAAGTGCTGGACAAGCGGGACAAAATCGCCATCGCCAGACA
>JACQMZ010000115.1 GCA_016203345.1 Candidatus Woesearchaeota archaeon
CAGTAACTGCATTCGCCACAACAGCATTTACAAAAGCCCGCATCAGCGGCCAAGCAACCGTAGACGAAGGATTCTTCAACGGAAGCATCGACGAAGTCCGCTTCTACAACAGAACACTCTCTGCCGAAGAAATCGCCGCCATCTACAACAACAGCAAACCAAGATACGACAGAATAGTACCACAAGAAACAGGAGCTGCTGGCGAAAACTGGACTGCTGTTGCTGTGCCGATTGACTCGCAGGGGTTGAATGGCACGCAAACATTCAGCAATAATTTGACTATTGCAGCTGCAGCCAACACTGCTCCAACTGCTCCTGTGCTTATTTCCCCTGCAAACAGCACAACAATACAAAATAGAACGCAACAGTACGTGTGGAATAATTCAGTTGATGCTGATGGAGACAACGTGACGTATAATTTGCAGGTTGATAATGATTCTGATTTTATTTCGCCTGAACTCAACATTTCAACTATTAATCAAACTAATGAGAACATCACCAACTTCACTTCTGTCATTGAGTTGGAAGTTGACCGTCAATACTTCTGGCGGGTGAACGGGTTTGATGGAACAGAGTTTGGTGCGTTCTCAAAAACTTTCAACTTCACGCTTGAATCAGAATTGATCATTGCACTTCCACAGGTTAATGTTTCTTTCGGCACGCTTGCACACAATTCCTCAGCCAATACAACCAACGACACGATCAAACCGTTTGTGGCAGAAAACAGAGGCAATATCGTGTTCAACGTGACCATTACAGGAACAAAAATGTTCATCAATGACACGTTCCCTACCAATGCCTACCAATTCCAAGTGGACAATAACGAAAGCAACAGCTTCAACGTGACGAACTCAACCAACGTGTTCACGAACATGACAAACGCATCCACGCGCGTCGACATCAGAGGACTTGACTGGCATGACATAAACGATACTGCACGCATAGATATCCTGCTCAACCTTCCACATGACGAGCCCGCAGGACTGCGAAACTCAACCGTAATGTTCACGGCATCAACATGAAACAAAGAAACAATCAGTCTAACGAAGTTTGCGAATTCGCGCGTGGCGCTCATTCAGCAAACTTCGGGTTTATGTACGTGGTAGTTTTGTTATTGTTGCTTAGTCAATCCGTAACTGCTTTAGGCGTCCGCCCGGCAAAAACAAACGCCCACTTCATCCCAGAAGCAACTGGATCGTATACGATCACCATCGTCAATGACGAACACAGGGATATGCTGGTGAGTCTGGAAGCCACAGGAGCAATCGCGGATCTTATCGTATTTCCCCAGAAAAGCATTGAAGTAAAAGCAGACCAGGACATTGTTTCCGCAGAATTCCAGCTCGCATTCCCAGAACAAATGGCTCCTGGCGATTATGCCGGCAATGTCGTCATCAGTGAACAAGCCCTCGGATACATTACGCAAGGAGGAATATCCGCACGCCTTCAACTCCTGCACAAAGTCAACGTCAACGTGCCAATCCAGGGCAAATACCTTGTCGCCAACCTTGCACTCAGAGAACTCAAGCCAGAAACCATCAACGTCATCACAGACCTCAAAAACGAAGGATTTGAAAACATCAACAACATCACTTCCCAGGTAAAAATTTTCGTCAACAGCAGCGTCTACCAGGAATTGCCCATCGACGCTGGAGCGTTGACTGTGCAGGAAAACCTCAGGTTTGAGCACGTCCTTGAAAAAGCACGCCTTGAAGAAGGTGCGTACACCGTCCTCGCAGAAATCACGTACGACAACGCACGCCTTGAACTCTCCAAAAAACCCCACATCGGCATCCCCCAAATTCTCGTAAAAAACTCCGACCCCTACATCATCACCGGCAAGATCAACAAATGGGACGTGGAACTGAACGGCATCTGGAACGAAGCCCTTGTCGGCCAAAGCTTTGACGGCATTCTCACCAAAGTGGGACAACAAATCATCCGCTGGAAAACCCTCTCCTTCGACCTTGTTCCAGGAGAATTGAAACAAGTGCGGTCTTACATTGATGCCACAACCCTCCCGCCAGGCGAGTATGAAGTCCAACTGGTCTCAAACACTGAAGTCGGCCTGATAAATTCCAGCCGCGCTTTGAAAATAATCACTGAAGAAGAAGCCAAAACAAAAGAGCCACTCTCGCCATACACTATAATAGCACTTCTCATCATCATCATCATGATACACATCACTGCAGTAGTGGCGCTCATCGTTTGGCAACGGAAAAAAACCGGGGATGCATTTTAGTAAAATATATAAACAAGTTGTTACTCAGACAAGCAAAGAAGAGGGTGATATGAAAAAGAGGAGAGTATCTCGATCGGTATCTACAGCACACCATATGCCTGCCCAACCAGTGCAACTTTCTGTTCCGCAACCCGCTGATCACAGCCGATCTGTGGTGGTAATTGCAGTCGCACTCACCATGATCATATCTGTTGTGGGCACATTCATCGTTCTCAACGAACTCAGCACAGTCGAACGCTCCATTGACGCGCTTCAAGCACACCGCGCGCTCAACGCCATGCTTGTCAAAGAACAACAAGCACGAGCTCCTGCGCCAGTATGGTATCCACCAAAAAATCCCCAAGTCACTGAATTCACAGGAGAAGTTTCTGTAACTATATTAGGCGAAGACAAGGAGGCATGAAAGAATGGACGATCTCTCGAACAAAACATTAGCAGGCTTATTAGTCATTGCGATAGTGGTTTCACTGGCAGGCACGTTTGTCAGCCTTGATAAGCTCGGCCGGCTCCGACTGGGATTGTTCAGCACAGGCCTTGTCGTGAACACCCCAGTCACGGCAGGAACTGCCTCTGTCACCATAGAAGAAGAAGCCACAGCAAACCTCTCAGACGCCACAGTCACATTCAGCCAAGGCGTTGTTGCAGCCCCTTCACCATACGCCTACCTTGACACGAACGGCAACAACACGAACTGGAACGGTTCCACAACACAGGATTCCATGGAAGTTGTCAACGATGGAAACGTTCACCTCAACATCACTGTCAAAGCAAGCAAGAACGCCAGTGCCTTCATCTGCGAAGGCGAAAACCACCTTGTCAATTGCGGACGGAACAACTCAGCAAAATTCAAGCCAAACTTCAGCTTCTGGGCAGACCAGAACGAAAGCGACGGCAGTAAGGGTGATCCTGACTCTTGCGGCGCACCACCAGACGTATCAGGCACATTCTTCAAAGGAGGAAACAAAAGCAATCCACGCGAGTTTGCCACCAATACCGAAATGGTCGCGTGTGAAAACCTCAGCCCAACGTCTGGCTTCGATCGGTTCGTGCTTGAGTTTGCCATCAACATCCCAGATGATGCGCAAGGCACCAAGAACAACACCATAACCATAACTGCAAGAAGCACAGCATAAATTCCGAGTTCGGACGCTTCGCGTCCTCACTCAGGAATTTATGTGACTTTTTTTTGTTCTTTTATTCAGACTCTCTGGTAAATTAAAGTGTCAAGAATTTCATGAACGAACGAACCGCAGGCGAGCGAGTTCTGAAATTCTTTTCCAAACATTTATATAACCTTACACGATAAAAGAGGATCAAAAATGAGGTCCAGTTTCGTCTTAGGAGTCATATTCTTACTTCTTGCAAACACTGTGCTTGCCGTAGGCATCCGCGGCCAAAACCTCCGTGTACTCGTCGACTATGTTCCTGGAGGCCGCGCAGAGTTTGAATACTCAGCCATCGCCAATGCTGGGTTCACCCAAGATTATGACCTCCGCGTCGTAGCAGGAGATCTTCAAGAGCATGTCATGGTAGAACCGCTCAAAATCCTCCAACTCCCTGATGGCGGAAAAGGACCGTTCAAAGCGATTATAGACTTCCCTCCAGAACTTTCAACACCAGGCATACACCCAATCGAAATATTCGTTGAAGAAACCATGGTTCGCGGAAGCGGCGGAGACCATGCTGCAACAGCAAACATCGGCGCCAAAGTCGCCGCAGTCGCCCAAATAATGGTCAGAGTCCTCTACCCCCTGAAAAAGCTCGTTGTCAGCCTTGGGCTTTCTAACGGTGATGTCCATCAACAAATACCTCTCTCTGCCAACGTTGAAAACTGGGGAAAAACAAATTTTGCAAATGTCTGGGCAGACTTTACCATCCTCGACCAAAACAACACTAAAATTGAAACACTACGGTCCAACATGGTTCCACTCGCCACATTAGAAGCCAAAACGCTCAATTCATTAATTGACGCCGTCAAGTACGAGCCAGGAGAATACAAAGTCAACGCCATCATCCACGGAGACGAAACCAGCGAAGAAGCAAACGGCAGCTTCCGCATAGGACAACAAACTGTTGAAATTCTCGAAGCAACAGCCACATTCAAAAACTCAACAATCAACCAGTTCAACATCAAACTCAAAAACCAGTGGAACAAAGAACTCGCAAACGTCTACGCCGTCGTCCGCATCGGACCCTCAGAAGTGCAAACCCCCACAGTCATGCTCAAAGCATGGGAAGAGCGAGTCCTCACAGGCTACTGGGACACCACAGGATTTGACATAGGCAAACACGATGCGTACATCGTTGTACACTACCTTGAGAAAACGTCAACAGCAAAAGTCACTGTCGAAATCATCCCGGGACTCGAAGCCCAAACAGAAAAGCCCATCAGCACAGCAACACCATACATCTTCGGACTCCTTGGCATTGTCGCAATTCTCATCATCCTCAACGCAGTACTGATTTTCAAACTCAGGAAACATCAGTGAACACTCATGCGCCGCACCCACCTGGCACAAATTTTACTCATTTCACTCCTCATTGGCATAGGCATCGGCACAATCATGTACACCCTCATCGTCCCTGTCGAACACCACACCATCAAAGCATCCGCGCGCGCAGGAGAGTATTTTGGATTTGACCTCAACACGACAGAACTTACCTTTGGCACCATTCAACCTGGAAGAAACAGGGAACGAGACTTCACCATCACGAACACACACGATTACCCTGTCGAAGCCGACCTGAAAATCTACGGAGACATTGCCCGGATAATGACACTCTCCGACACTCTACTTCTCCTCAACCCACAACAGAACAGCACAATCCGCGCCAATGTCCACATGAACTCAAACGCAACATACGACACGCGGTACAATGGTTCAATCGAAGTCATCCTCCGGAGGAAATGGTAGTGCGCAAACTACTGCTCCTCGGCCTGTTCAGCGTGTTCTTCTACACTACACTCCTTCAATCCTACATATTCTGGGGCATAACTCAGGAAATCACTGCCATGGTCACCCAAGGACAAGTGTCTGTTTCGATAGACTTCGTCGAACGAGGACCGCCCATCGTGACCATCCTCCTCCCTCCTGACGCGTCAACCTTTTCGCAAAACGACGCAATCTCTCTCCAAGTCCGCGCGCTTGATGACGACGCAGTCCAATCAGTCACCGCCAACGCCACCCTGCCAAATGGAACCATCATTCAAATCACGCTCACAGACTCCAACAACGACGGCGTATTCGAAACCACATTCAGCCAAACATCTGCAGGAGGAACGTACACGCTCCGCGCCATTGCCACCGACGTGCACAGCAATGTCAATAGCAATCAAACCGTGCAATTCACGATCACAGCCGCAGTAACACCACCAACACCGCCACCCGCTGCAGGGGCAGGAGGAGGTGGAAGCGCAGCAACCAGCGTCGGGCCCAAAATGGCTGTTGTAGCCCCAACACAAGAAAAACCATCCCCTGGCAAACGCGTCAGCCGTAAAGGCCTTGCGACAGGAATCAAATCCCCCCTAACCACAGAAGCAGCAAGCAGTGAGTCCGCTGCTGCCTTACAGTTTGTACTCTCACTGCCAAGCCTTGTCACAGAAAACATCAATCTCGTCAACAGCGTCATCGGACTGTCAGTCATCAACGCCCTGATCGCGCTCTACCTTGTCTCCCTTGCACTCATACGCATCCTCACAGAAGTATGGTCAGCGCACAAGACGGTAAAACACGTGCACGTCAAGTAGAATGCCTGCTCCAAGAGATCACTCTGGAGCGGATAATAGCAGAACACCACCAATCAATCTGTCGCATAACCTCTGTTCAGTACTCGCCACCCATCGGAGGCATGCCACCCATGCCACCACCAGGCATTCCACCGGGAGCACCGCCTCTGGCGCTCCCTGCAATCACGTCATCAATGCGCAAAATCATCTGGGCAACTTCAGCAGCTGAACTGATCGCCTGAGTCTTAATCTTCAACGGCTCAATCACACCTGCCTGCCAGCTGTCAACCACTTTTCCTGTGTTGACATCAACACCAGCCCACTTCTGCTTCTTGTCATGCTCTGCCTTCAATTCAGTCAATACATCAATCGGGTCCAAACCCGCATTCTCGGCAAGCGTGCGCGGAATCACTTCAACAGCACTCGCAAACGCAATCACTGCCAGCTGTTCACGGCCAGACAAGCCCTCTGCAAACTTACGCAACTCCTTCGCAAGCTCCACTTCAGGAGCGCCAGCACCAGCCACCACTTTCCCAATTCTCAACGCGGCCGCAACATCTCCAATCGCGTCAGTCATCGCACGCTTCACTTCGTCAACCACGTGCTCTGTACCCCCACGAACAAGAATAGTCACACTCTTCGGGTTCTTGCAGCCACGAATGTACGTCATCTCGTCATCACCAACCTTAATTTCCTCAACAACGCCAGCAAATCCAAGATCCTTTGCCGACAAATCATCAAGATTTGACACGATCACACCACCAGTCGCCCTGCTCAATGCCTCCATGTCAGATTTTTTAACACGACGCGCAGCAAGAATGCCCTTCTTTGCCAAAAAATGCTGGGCAACATCGTCAATACCTTTCTGGCAGAACATAACCGTCGCTCCTGACGCCACCACTTTTTCCACCATGTTCTTCAACATTTTCTCTTCCTGATCAATAAACGCCTGCATCTGATTCGGATCAGTAATGCTGATTTTCGCATCAATCTCGGTATCCTTAATTTCCAACGCACAATCCACCAACGCAATCTTCGCGTTATGCATGTGGCGCGGCATAGCCGGATGCACAGTCTCCTTCTCCAGCACGACACCCTCAATCAGCTCAGAATCCTCAACACTCCCACCTGTCTTTTTCTCAAGCTTAATATTCTCCTTGTCAAACAACACCATGCCGTGCTCGTCAGTCTGCAACACCTTGCGCACAGCATCCACAGCGATCTGCGCCAGCTTATCCTTGGCAACCTCGGCACCCTTGCCTGTAATTGCAGTCTGCGCGATCTTTACCAGAACAGCAGAATCCTTTTCAGACACCGGCTCAGCCATGGCATTCAAAATCTGCTGAGCCCTCTCAGCCGCAAGACGATACCCGCGAGCAACAACAGTCGGATGAATTTCCTGATCCAACAACTCCTCTGCCTTTTTCAACAACTCACCAGCAATCACAACAGCAGTCGTTGTCCCATCACCAACCTCTGCCTCCTGCGTCTTCGCCACCTCAACAATCATCTTCGCCGCAGGATGCTCAATCTGCATTTCTTCAAGAATCGTCACGCCGTCATTCGTAACAGTAATATCGCCCAAAGAATCAACAATCATCTTATCCATGCCCTTCGGGCCAAGAGTTGTGCGAACCGTATCAGCAACAGCCCGCGCCGCCATGATATTATTCCGCTGTGCATTCCTGCCAGTCGTTCGCTGCGTGCCTTCCGGCAAAATAAAAATTGGTTGTACTTGTTGTGCCATTCAAACCACCTCGACGTGTCTTTTTGGAATAGACGCGAAAGTGGCAGGGTGTTTATAAACCTATTGAGAACTTTGAATAACTATCAAAATTGTCAAAGTTCTCAATCGAACCGCTTTGAATTCTCACACGATAGAGGGTTATTCAAAGCTCCCTATCAGAATTTCCGAACGTCCTCGCCTGCGGCTGCGGGCGTTCAGGAAATTCTGGGGGAAAAATCTAAAAGGGGAGCTACGGTACTATATTCTATGCGCATTACTATCTCCGGCAAACCAGGTGCAGGCAAAACAACGATTGCAAAACTGCTTGCCGAACGGTTGAAATTGAAATTTTATGAGATCGGTAAAATTGCTCAGAAGATTGCGCTTCGCAGAGGCATCACCATCGGCGAACTCATGCAGCAAGCGCGCACAGACCCCTCGATCGACAAGGAAATCGACGCTTCACAACAAAACCTTGGCAAAGAAGATGATTTCATCATCGACGGACGCATCTCCTGGCATTTCATCCCAAACGCAACCCATATCTTTCTCGACGTCGAAGAAAAAACAGCCGCGCAGCGCATCTTCCACAAACATAGAGAATCAGATGAACCAGCATACAAGTCAGTCTCAGAAGTGCAAAAGGACATCCACAAACGACTCCTCGCGAACAGAGAACAATACCTCAAATACTACGCGATAGACTACCTCGACACCAAAAACTATCACATCATCATAGACACAACCCGCAAGTCACAAGATCAAGTCCTTGCTGAAGCCATCAAGAAAATCACTCTTCAGGAACACACACCCTCAAAAAGCCCTCCTGGACCTGCTCGTTAAACCCTGGAAACGCCACAAGCCTGTTCCGGCACACGCGGTCATCAGGACAATCCACATCAGAAAAACACGACATGTGCGCAGGATCAAACGGCAAGACACGCACATTAGGAAACACGTCCTCTGAACCAACCGTCGCATACAACGAAGACTGAGGGTTGTACGCAAACCGTCCCACAATCCTCGGCGCCTGAGCCACAAGCGGCACGCACTCAGCCTCCAATCCACGCGGCGTCCTCACTGCAGTGCACATCGAATTGGCAGGACACTGCACGAGCACACATGGGTGCTGTTCCACAATCCGGGCAGTCAAAGACACCTGCCGGAACAAAATCAGCATACCCACAATCGCCAGAATAGCGATCACACCGATTATCAAATGAGCAACAGACCGCGGCGGCACTTTCAAGTGAATGTGACCAATATGACTCATGTTAACGGCAGACATTTGCCCAGCACTGCATGTGGTTGTGACGTCAGTCTCTGACACACATAACCCTTTGGACAGTCAGGAGACACTCTGCAAAACTGCTCCACAGCCACCTGCGCCCCAGTCAAGCTGCCAGAAAACAACAACAGCGTCCCAACCAAAGCAACAATAGCCACGAGCGCCAGCAACGTCACGCACACATTTCTATACTGGTCTGCCATAATCACCTCTTACTCAATCACAGAGAAAGCAGCGTATATAAATTTTGCCTTAGAATTTTGCGAATTCGCGCC
>JACQMZ010000116.1 GCA_016203345.1 Candidatus Woesearchaeota archaeon
CCGGTGTGCTCCGCTACGCTCCGCAACACCGGTCAGGAAAACTTATTTTATTTTCCAAGTTGAGGAGTTGAACATGCGATATCTCGTTGGTTCAAATTATCGATGCTGGTATCGAGTAAAAAAAATAAATGGGCCCGCCCGGATTCGAACCGGGGACCTTCACCGTGTAAAGGTGACGTCATACCGCTAGACCACGGGCCCAAAATTCTGAATTCGGCATACGCCTCATTCAAGAATTTTGTTAAAAAACGTGAGTACCTTTAAATACTCTGCGACGTCTAATTCTGTTGTGGAACAGAAACTCTTTTCCTTGCTTGTAGAGCGTGACGAGATCAGCTGGAAGTCCATCATTTACGACCTCGTCCAGCAGGAGGGCATGGATCCTTGGAATGTTGACATTTCAAAACTCGCACAACTCTACCTTGACAAAGTAAAAGTTATGACTGTTGATTTGAAAGTGTCCGGCAAGGTAGTGCTTGCCGCGGCGATCCTGCTCCGCATAAAATCAAAACGGCTCGTCGGAGCAGACCTCAACGAGTTTGACCGGCTACTCGCGTCAGAAAACAGCGAACAGTTCTATGATGAGCTTGAACAACAACTCATCGCAGGAGAAGAACGCGCCAACGCTGAAAATATCGAGCTCACGCCAAGAACACCAGTCCCGCGGCCACGAAAAGTCTCAGTGTATGACCTTGTCCGCGCGCTGGAAAAAGCACTCGAAGTCAAAAAGAGACGCATCTGGAACTCCATCACTGCAGACCCACCTGCCATCCCCCACATGTCGTTTGATCTCGGCAAGGAAACAGCACAACTGTTTGAGAAAATAGTGTCTTACTTCAGCCAGAACAATACACACCTGACTTTCTCACACTTCCTTCCGACCGGCCACACCAAAACAGACAAAATCTTTGCCTTCATTCCCCTCCTGCATCTTTCCCATCAGCAAAGAATCTCCCTTGACCAACCCAAACACTTCGGGGAAATAAACATCACTCTGCACGAAAAAACACAGGAGGCACCCCATGCTCACGCCGGATGAACAACAATTCCTACGCTCGCTCGTCATTGAAAACCTCAAACACTTCCGCAAAGAAAAAAAGCTCCTGACAGATGTTGACGTATCTTTCCTCAAAGCACAACACCAGCTCGAACACTTCCTTGTCGACTTGGCAAAAAAACTGGAGTAACTTATGACAGAGCAAAACAGGCAAGAAGAAGACATCAAACGCAGATACGTTGAACTCCAACTCCTCGAAAGACAACTCAAAACCCTGCACTCCCAAATTCAACAACTTGAACAGCAAACAGCCGAAGTCGACGAAATCACCAACGTACTCCACCAGCTCGCGGAACAAAAGCCAGACACCGACATACTCATCCCCATCAGCCAAGGCATCTTTTTCAAAGGAAAACTCATCGACGCCAAACAAGTCCTTGTCAACGTGGGCAGCGGCACGTTCATTAAAAAAGAATCTGCAGAAACGCAAAAAGACCTTGGCAATCAAGTCGTCCAGATGAGAAAACTTGCAGAAGACCGGGCGGCAAAACTGCAGGAACTGTCCACGTATGCCGAACGCGTCCAGGAAGACCTTAAAAAACTCGTAGAAGAACACCAATAACCATGTTCAACTTCCTCAAAGACAAACTCAAAAGCGCATTCTCCATCTTCAGCAAAAAAGTAGAGGAATCTCCTGCTGAAACGCCTGTTGAAACTCCTGTCGAAGCACCTGTTGAAGTTCCTGCTGAGGTCCCTCCACGTAAACCGCCGATCGAAGAACCACGAGCGCCCCCTGCATCAGAACAACCCGCTGTGGCACAGCCGGAACCACAACAACCTCAACCACTTGTTCCTTTTGAAATAAAATCTCAGGCCACGCAAGCTGAAATCAAGCCCATAACAACTCGAGAAGTAAAGCTGGTTGAAGTTAAGAAAACGCCAACGCCGAAACCTGTGCCAAAAACACACGAGCCGCCAGTTGCTCCGCCTGCCTCCTTGCCTACTCCTTTGCCTGTTAAGACTCCTGTACCTGTGCCGCTGAAAATCGAACCACAGCACATCGAGCCTCCAGCTGCACTCAAACCAGCACTATCAGTCACGCCGCCGACAGAAGAACAAGTCGTGAAGGCACAAGAAGAAGCCAAGAAAAAAGGATGGTTCGGGGCCATCACAGAAGCGATCACCACAAAAAAAATAACAGAAGAACAATTCAACGAGCTCTTCTGGGACGTCGAACTTGCCATGCTTGAAAACAACGTCGCAGTCCAAGTGATTGACAAAATCAAAACTGATCTCCGCACAACAGTCGTGGGCAAACCACTCCCCCGCACAAAAGTTTCTGAAACAGTCATGAACACCCTCAAAGCAAGCCTTAATGGATTGTTTGTTGATTCAGGATATAGTCTGTTAACAGAAGCAAAACAGCACAAGCCATTTGTCATCGCATTTGTCGGCATCAACGGGTCAGGAAAAACCACAACCATCGCAAAAGTCGCGCAATTGCTCAAAAAGAACGGGCTCAGCGTCGTCATGGCAGCAGCAGACACGTTCAGAGCAGCAGCCATCGACCAACTCCAGATACACGCGGATTCATTAGGATGCAAACTCATCAAACACGATTACGGCGCAGACCCTGCCGCTGTCGCCTTTGACGCAATTGAACACGCGAAAGCCAAAGACAAAGACGTTGTTTTGATTGATACCGCCGGACGACTGCATTCCAACACAAACCTCATCGACGAAATGAAAAAAATAATCAGGGTAGCCAAGCCACACCTCAAAATCTTCATCGGCGAAAGCATCACTGGCAACGACTGCGTAGAACAAGCATGCACGTTTGACAACGCCATAGGCATCGACGGCATCATCCTCTCCAAAGCAGACATCGACGACAAAGGCGGAGCCGCGCTCTCCATCAGCTACGTCACAAAAAAACCCATCCTCTACCTCGGGGTTGGACAAGCGTATGACGATCTCAGGGCGTTTGACAAAAACCAATTGCTGGCACAAATAGGCGTGTAGTCATGGTACGTGTTTAGCGTCTGTCTTTAAATTCGATCGCTCCATCGTAATACACGCCCTTGTGCAATGGAATGGGCCGCCAGTTGTCGTCAACTAAAGTTGCATCCAACCAGTCAGCAAGCTCTTTCGGATTCCCAATCGTTGCAGACAACCCGATAATTTGAATCTGGGGAAGAAGCTGACGCAAAAGAGTGATGAGTATTTCCAGCGTCGGACCCCTGCTCACGTCGTTCAACAAGTGAATCTCATCCACCACCATAAGCGACACTTGAGACAGCCATGGCGCATGATGGCGGAGAAGACTGTCCAGCTTTTCAGCAGTGCAAATGATGAGGTCATAGTCAGCCAGGCGCGGATCTGCAGAATCAAAATCACCAACCGACAATGCCACCCTGAACATCGCACCCCACCGCCTGCGAAACTCCTTAGCCTTTTCTGTGGCCAACGCCACGAGCGGAACTATGTAAATGACTTTTCCTTTCTTGCTCAGAATTGTCTTTGTAGCGCCGAGCTCTGCGATGAGAGTCTTACCTGATGCTGTGGGCGTGCAGATAAGCAAACTCTTGCCGCGCAACAGTCCAGCCGTGATCGCCTTTTCCTGCGCAGGCCTCAAATCGTTAATTCCCTCCTCAGACAATATTGAAATCACCTGATGAGGAACATCTGCGGCAAGCATGGACAAAGTCATATGATGGCCAAACAACGGGAAGATTAAGAAGGTTGTGCATTAAATGGATTTATCACAGTAATTCCTGGTATTTTGTTGAAATCTTTTTCATTTTCAGTATGAACAGTGAAAATATTATACTCGAGCATTGTTGCTGCAAGAAGGGCGTCCCAATAATCTGCATTTTGTGTGGCGCAAAACTGAACTGCTTTCGCGACAGTTTCGGGTCGTGGAGCTATTTTCACAATGCCTGTAAACTGCACAAGCTTTTGTACAAGTTCGGCTGCAACGGCCTTTTCAAGCGGCTGCTGAATTTTTGATGTTACCACTGCAAAAAATTCCGACAAGTTTTGAATGCTCACACAAAACATACCACTTTCGCTCAGCGCCTTACTTAACAAACTTTGTGCGATTTGTCGTTTGGCGGCAAGGCTATTATCAAAGGCGTAAACTAAAACATTGGTATCAATAAGGGCGATCATAAAGTTCTGCCCGCCGCTTGTACAAGAGTCTTCCCATGGCGAAACCTTTGTCCAGCAAGTGGTGCAGTTCTTCGCCAATTTTCTTCTGTTCTTGCTCATCCAGCCAGTGCTCAACGGCTCGGCTGATATTCCTGCCAAGGCTCCCTTTCTGTTGACCTGTTTTGCGGACGTGTTTTCTTAAACGCTGTTCAACATCCTCGGATATGCTGACAGTTATCGTTCCCATAAATAGTACGTAGATTATGAAATATTTAAATGTTTCCCTATCTACGTACTTCTTATCTCTCAAACCCCGCATACGTCCAAGTGAGTGCGGAGAGTTTGTATTCTCGTCCGTCTGGACACGCGCACGTCACAAGCCTGCGCGTTTCATCATAGTTGACGGCCCGCGCAGTGACGCGCGTCAGCCCGCTCCTGCACTGGACTTGCTTTGCACACAGCTTGCTTACAGTGTCAGGATCAGGCGCAACAACATACAGCCGCCTTGTACCCATGCCAGTCGGCTGGTCGAGAAGAACTGCAACAATGCTCACTACCAATAACACTGCCACAGTAGACGCAAAAATCATTCTCATGTTTCACTGGAAAATTCTTGAATGAGTCCCGAAGGGGCGAATTCAGAATTTTCGGTTAGTATTTCCGCACCGGATTAATCGCGAAAAACGTTTCTGCATGACCAGGGCACTTGCACAACACATTGCCCCACTCGTCAATACCTGCTTCAAACGCAATCCGCGTCGCGCTTCCGCACTCCACAATCTTGCACGGGTTATTCGTGCGAACCGTGTGCGGAATAGCGGTGCCATACGCCTGCTGCGTGCTCGCCACCTGACCAGTCACGCCACCGCTGTACAGCAACACAATGGCGATAATCGCCACAATAAACACAACTGCCAACACCACATGTTCAGATTTCATGGTCCCACCCCCGCTAATTCCTGCGCCTGCAAGCCAGGCCGTTGAATACTTCTCCCTGCCTTCCTGCACTGGTTGCGAACGTCTTCAATACATTTACTCAAGCAAATACTCGGCCACGCCGCAAGATCCATCGCGCTGCAGCCAGGCACACCATATTCTTTGCAACACATTTCCGTGCCAACCCTGTTGCACAAATCACGATAATGCACTTCAGAAACAGGCACTGACACTCTTTCGCAATAATCACTCATCTGCTGTTCCCGCGCGCTTGGCGGAACTTCCTCAAAATCACGCATCACCTGACCAGTCGCGTAAATACGCTTTGGCGTCCTGTCGCGTGTCTCGACAATCCTGCCGTCAGGACACGCGCACTGCATCGCGCCAGTATCAGGATTATTTCCTGCGTACGTCGCTGAGAGGCCAGGCGCGCACCGCACCAAGAGGCACGGGTTCCAATCCGCATAGAACACCTGCTCGCGTTCGACTTGCGCAAACGTCAACTGCCCAGTTGCCTGCAAGCCAAACAACGACATGACAGCGCCCAAGCCAACAATCGCGACAACACCCAACCACAACAGCTTCATCAATACTTCCTCCTCGCAGAAATCTGGTACAACGGGTCCATGTACTCCGGACGATTCGGACACTTGCACACTGTATTTCCAGTCAACGGGTTTGTGCCAACAGGCGCTGCATGAATCATTCCCGGGCCGCACGTTATCAGCCGACACGGGTCAGCATCCTCAACCAACGGAAACGGCGGAGACTGAAGATCCAACGTAGCATCTGCAGTCAAAAACATCACGTCCAAGCCCGCGATAGCCACTATAGTCACAATACCTGCAATCACCAACCACGTTTGATCAGTCATATTCTACTGGCACCCACTCGTTATAGTTTTTAATCAATCGGACAGTTCTGACGCTTTCATGTGAATATCTAACGGGTTTGTCTCCCTCCCAACCAGACACGTCCTCAGGACACACGCAGTCAGCCACTTGTGGAGGACCCTGCCAAAACTTTGTGTTCCGCACGTTCACAACCAACGCGCCACCATCCTTGCATGCCAGACTACCGCAACCCTCATCAGGCGCAAGCTGAACACGATTACCTGCATACACAAACTGGCCTGATACAGACGCGTTGAACAACACTAACAACAGAACAAGAGCGGCCACTGCCACCACTCCTAATACTATCAACTCACGACCTCCTTTTACCATATCACGTATAGTCCGGACGACAGAATATATAAGATTTTCTAAGAATTTTGCGAACTCGCGCGTTTGGCGCTCGTTCAGCAAAATTCGGGTGACGAAACGTACTTGTGCACATCTTTCGCCACTCCTGAGTGCGACACAATGCTTAAAAGGACATTCACAGCATCAGGGACGCCATGCTCAAACCCAAAGCAGACGCTGCACTGATCGCTTACGCCGCAGCAGGCCTCAAGAAAGGAATTCCTGCAACTGCAATCGAGCACACGCTCCGCAAAAGCGGATACACAAAGCAGACAGTCAACACCATCCTTGCAAACGCGCAAATACAAGACGCCATGACACCAAATCCTTCCAACACACCCTGGCTTGCCCTCGCAGGAATTGCAGTATTATTTATCGCCGCGCTTTTCTTCTGGCCAAGCGAAGACTATTCCATGAACGTCCCTGAACACTGGGAAACTTTACGCGTGCCCCACGGCGTGCTCTACAAAACATCACCAGACAGCACACTTGCGCTCACGTTTCAGCGCCTGCCACCCACTGGAAAACTTATCGGCATAGAACAAGCGTTCATTGACGGAAACCCAGCACAACAATTCATAACAAACGTCCACGGCAAACTCCAATCGCGCACACACGTGTCCACCAACGATGGCGTGATGACCATCACGTACACCGCACCACCAGAAGAATTCAATAACAAAGAAGTACAAGACGCGATCGCAAGCCTTACACTTCCTTAAATTTTTGGAATAGAAGATAATTGCGAAAAAACAATCACAACCCACCCTTTGCTCGTTTGGACTTTTTGAGCAAAAGGGTCTGAATGTTCTGTGCTGTCTGTTGGTCTATTGCAGGTAGTCTTCCTTCTTTTTCCTGCCATTTGGCTCCCCACCAGCCAGATGATGCTTCTTCCTGACCTGCTGCTGTGTAGATATACACGGTGGAAAAGCCGAAAAGTTGTGCAAGCAGCCCACGCTCAACTTCAACGTTTTGCACGCGCTGAATAGGGATCATGGTTTCGGTCTGCCAGATGATTCCTCGTCGAATGACAACGCTGTCCTGCGAAAGAGTGTACGAAAAATACGAGTGCGCCAAGCGGGAGTAGACCTCGCCCACAAGCAAAGCCACAACAGCAACACCTGCGATTACGAAACCCATCCAGCGGAGGACGTCCACAGAAAACCCTTCATCGAGAGCAACGGATATGCCACCAATGATGATTGCGGCGATGAAACCTAGAGTGCCCTTATACATATCAGCACGAAAAATCCAACGCGCGCCTGGATGAAGCTGATCCATATTAGCGTCTTTGTATGCGCCTCAAAAGCGCCCCCCGCATCTGGTCTGCTGTCGCAACATCCAGCGCAGGAAGATAGCCTTCAGGCCCGCCACCACTATACCCTGCAGTGTGAATGCTCACAGAAGAAAAGTTCAACAGTCGTGCGAGAATACCTCGCTCGATATCAACATTTTGTATGCGGTCATACGGGATGGTGACATGTTTTTTCCAAACAATACCCCTCTCGATTATAAGTCCTTCTTTGGTCAGATCGTACAAGTAACGCTCGTAAGCCATACGCGCATACACCTCAGAACTCAAGAGTCCTCCAATAATTGTTGCCAGTGCGGCAAACCCTGCCAATATCATCATTGTTCTAGACAAGGCAGCGTCTTCCTGAGACACTTCGGTTTGTCCTTCAGATGGAAACACCACGATCACCAACGCAACAAATGCCACAATGGCAATAATCGCCAACATAGGAATCAACCACTGATAAACACTCGTCCTGAACACCCAACGGGCAGAAGGATGAAGTTGTTGCATTCTGAGTTCATCTGCTCTTCATGTATTTAATTGTTTCTTGCCTTATACACCCTCTTCCTGTGGTCAAACCGTTGAATCCATAACTCGTTCTTGTTTAGGTCCACATTGACTACCGCACGATAATGTCCCACGCGCAACTTGTACACGTGATCATGAGGCACGTGCTCGAAATGGTGCAAGTGAGAAAACGGGTCATTCGCAATCTCGCCAACCAAATGAATCACGTGATGCGCGTCCTGCAAACGCCGCACATTCCGAAATGCGCGAGGATGCCAGTGGACGGAGAGCATGACACGTGCTTATGACTCAACCAATAAAAGGATTTCTCTTCACCAGTCTCGGAAAATGGAAAATCTTATAATTTATGACGTTATTGGCGATGTCATGAGGAGAAAAACAAGGTCTGTTGCGCGCGTTCCTGCACAAGTACCTGCAGACAACGTGAGCGTTCAACAAGGAGCAAGCTGGCTTGCTATTTGTGCGATGGTCCTTGGACTTGTTCCGATTTTAGCTATGTTTTTTAAATATCTTCCTGGTCTGGAAAAACTCCCTAACAGCATTCAAATGGTACTCTTCATCATTCTCATCGCTCTCTATCTGCTCGGTCCATTCTTTGCTCTTGCAGCCATCGTGCTTGGCGTACTCGCATTCAGACAAGGAAGCAGACTGGGAATTGTAGGCATTGTCGTCGGAATTCTAGCCTTCTTATTTCTGTTACAGGATATGCTCGCGATAGGCATTCCACTCATTGAGCTTTTATTTACGCAGCCTGCACAGCCATCTCCTGAACTCATTGCCAAAGCAGAGCTCGTGATGACCCCTGGAATGGAAATAGTTGCAGATACTGCGCACGGAAAACTTGTCATCGGTGCAGGAGAAGGCACGGAGCGTACCTATAGTTGGGATGATAGCAGATGCGTGCGCAAGGCGGTACATTGGCCTCGGAGTGATCGATGGTACGGAAGCTTAGGCATGTATGATCCAGCCATCCGCGGCACGAGCTGTCAGGTATATCATGCAGTCGCAGAGGAGGCGCAAATGCACTTCCAGTCTGTGCCGGAAGCGCAGGCATGGCTAGCTGGCCGCAGAGAGCCATTGGCAGAGCAGTATCTCCGACTGGGATCTTTTTCTGAAGTTGTGTATTCCGACACTGGCCTGGTGGTTGACTGGACAAAAGCGTCACGCACAACAGAGGCACGTGAGCTGATTCCTGGCCAGTTTTCGATGGATTTCAACGTATGGCAAATCCTCATCAACGGAAACAAACCAGACAAGCTGGAAGGAAGTAGGAACGACAAGATCACCGTGTCCTAATGATTCGCTCGCCGCCGTTCCTTAAGTGTTTCAATTCTCTTGACAATTACGGCATACCTGACCACTTTACTCTCCAATGGTTCTGGCACATCCCTGCCATCATATAACTTCACCAATAAGTCAGGCATGCGACCCTGCTGCCTTGTAAAGACTTTGAAATGCACAACCAATCTTGCTACTGCCCTGGCACATTCACTGTGCCCCGTACGGTAACACCACGCGACTTTTCACAGGAAAGTCATCTCTTCCCAGCGCTGCCCGGTATTGCACGGTATAACAGCACGATTTTCAAAACGAGCGCTACAATGAACAAACTAAAACCCACAATAATTATGGTGTCTGTATTTTCCCCCCCAAGAATTCCTGATAAAAATTCCTGTGACACGAGTCCAACCAGCAAGAGCGCATTAGCAACTGATGTCACACTCCCGGTTACTTGTGCCAGTATTCTGAACCTCTTAAGTCTGTAAATCCCAATACCAAGAAAGACACCGATGCCCAATGCCAAGCTAAGCAACCATACCGACACGCTATCCACCCAACCATAAACTGGTGGAGGGAGTTCGACCAAATTAGGCATTAACAAAACGCTTAACAATCCACATAAGACACTTAAGTTCATCACCAGCATCGAAGAAATCTTCAAAATGTTGAGCCCTTCACGCTTACCAAGAATCATGAATCCTCGAATAACAATGGCGTATAGGACGAATAGGAGTGGGATTAACATTAGCTTTAGTCCATAGTCTGATTCGAAGTCCAGTACAACCATTACAAATGAAAGCGACACCAATAACAATAACCCAGCCACCACACTGACCTTTATCCCAGTCGTACTTTCAATGGTCGTCGCTTCGCTTACAGTCCTGCGCACCTGTTGCATCAAGTACGTCAGGACGTCCAAAGTATATAGAGAACTTTGAATAACCCCTCCCGTTGGTCGGGGTTTTCAAAGTTCTCTGGTGGACGAATCTTCATTCCTTGAGTTTCTGAGAATTGCTTATAAATAGAGTTTCATAGATCACCCTTCGTCACAAAGAGGTGATCTTATGAAACAGATTCTTCCTAAGCTAAAG